>JAXHTT010000128.1:0-10834 GCA_034190055.1 Pseudomonadota bacterium
TATGATTTCAGCGAGTCAGGTATTGAATATCTGCAAGGTCTTCGCGTTACGCTTCAGGGCCAGAACTTGACAGATGAACCAACAGTACGTGTTAATCCTGGAGATAGCCGCCAGATTATTGAACACCAAAGCTTTGGTCGTAACTTCCTACTTGGCTTCAACTACACATTCTAAGTGGTTGTTGAAACAGCGCTTGTTACATGCGAGCGCTTAAACAAGTAACATTAAAAAAGCCCCAATTTACGTAATGTGTTGGGGCTTTTTGTTGTATAGCAGTACATGTCATGATATTTAAAGATGATAGTAATGTGGCCAAATAAGAAATGGTGACGGCAAAAAATATGATGAATAAAGCGGTAAAAAATGTAGTTATTGTAGGTGGTGGTACAGCCGGTTGGATTTCAGCAGCTGTGATAAAACGTCTTATCGGTGCAGGCGTAAATGTTACGCTTATTGAGTCTGAAGAAATTGGTACCGTTGGTGTAGGGGAAGCCACTATTCCTCCTATCATTACCCTTAACAACGTAATGGGGATAGACGAAAAAGAGTTCTTACGCGAAACAAACGCCACCATGAAGCTGGCGATTAAGTTTGAAAACTGGCGTGTAGAAGGAGAAAGCTATTTCCACACTTTCGGCGCCCCGGGCAAGAGCTACGCTTTTTGTCATTTTCATCATTATTTTAAACGGGCTCAGGAGTTAGGGCTATCTGACTCAATTTGGGAATACGATTTAAACTACCTAGCCTGTAAAGCGGGTAAGTTTGCCCATATCAAATCTCCCGACCCAATTATAGAAATGCCGTATGCCTATCATTTCGACGCGTCGCTGTATGCGCGTTTTCTTCGTAAAAAATGCGAAGCAATGGGTGTTACTCGTAAAGAAGGCATTATTACCGATGTTAAACAGGATGCAGACAGCGGTTTTATTACCGGGGTGACGCTTAAAGACGGTGCTCATATCGAAGGCGACTTATTTATTGACTGTTCAGGGTTTAAAGGGCTACTTACGCAACAAACACTGAATACCGGCTACGAGGATTGGTCGCATTGGTTACCTTGCGACCGGGCAGTGGCTATGCCTTCAGAGCGCCACGAACATACCCGTCCCTACACTCGTTCGATTGCGCACTCAGCGGGTTGGCAATGGCGTATTCCGCTTCAGCACCGCAATGGTAATGGCTTAGTATACAGCAGTAATTATTATTCTGACGAGCAAGCACTAGACATACTATCAAGTAACTTAGATACCAAACCACTTGCCGATCCTAATTTTATTCGCTTTAAAACAGGGCGAAGACGTAAGCAATGGAATAAAAATGTGGTGGCTGTAGGGCTTTCTAGTGGATTTTTGGAGCCCCTTGAGTCAACCAGTATTCATCTCATTCAGTCTGCAGTAGTTAGGTTAATTCACTTATTCCCACACGAAGGGTTTAAGCAATATCAGATAGATGAGTACAACAAGCAGTCTCAGCTAGAATATGAACAAATACGTGATTTCATTATTTTGCATTATCACGTTAATGAAAGAACTGACTCGCATTTTTGGAAAGACTTACGAGAAATGGATGTACCAGACAGTTTAACCCATAAAATAGAGCTATTTAGAGAGTCAGGAAATTTGTTCAGAGAGCAAAATGATTTATTCCTTGAAAGCTCATGGCTGCAAGTACTGATGGGACAAGGGGTGAAGCAGAAAGACTACCATCCACTTGCCAATGCATTGTCTGACCAAAAGCTGCAAGAGTTGATGCAAAACATTAAACGCATTAAGAATGAACCTATTGGAAAAATTGCAACTCACGATGACTTCTTAAAGCAGTTCTGTGGTTAGGATCGAACTATGAATAAACCAACCCATATCGTTATAGCTGGGGGCGGTACCGCCGGGTGGATGGCAGCAAATTACTTTGCGCACAAATGGTCATCGGACAAGGTTAAGGTAACCCTTGTGGAGTCTCCTGAGATTGGCATCATAGGTGTGGGGGAGGGCTCTACACCCACACTTAAACGTTTCTTTGAGGAGCTCAGCATAGCCGAAAGTGACTGGATGCCTAAGTGCAATGCAACGTATAAGACAAGCATTCAGTTTAATGATTGGAGTCCGGGGTCCGGAGTAAAACAATATCGGCATCCATTTATTTCTCAAACTGATACCTTTACTCAACGTGCTTTTGAGGTCAATTGTCGGACCCGTAGATTAGGGCTTGATACGCATGTTAGCCCAGAAGACTTTTTGATAAATGGCGTGTTGGCAAAGCAAAACAAAGCGCCGCTTACTCCGGAAAATTTTCCATTTAGAATGGAATACGGTTATCACTTCGACAGCGCTTTGCTAGGCAACTATCTGCACGATGTGGCGGTTGGAAAAGGCGTTAATCACGTTAATGGCATTATTAGTGATGTGGCGCTACATCCTAGCGGCGATATTAGCCATCTCGTGACGGATAAAGGCAGTATTGAAGGAGATTTTTTCGTTGACTGTACAGGGTTTTCGTCAACCTTATTGCAGCAGGCTTTAGGTGTAAAATTTAAGTCTTATTCTGAAAACTTATTCAACGATTCTGCAGTGGTTTTACCCACACATGCACAAGAGAATATTCAAGTAGAGACTCAGTCTACAGCGCTTTCTAACGGTTGGTGTTGGACAATACCGTTGCAAAGCCGCACAGGTAATGGCTACGTTTACAGTGCTGCTCATTTATCGAAGGATAAAGCCGAAGAAGAATTACGACGTCACCTAGGTCTTGAAAACAGCGATATTGAAGCCAGACACCTTAAAATGAAAGTAGGGCAAGTTGAGCAGCACTGGCAGAACAACTGTTTGGCATTAGGGCTATCTCAAGGGTTTATAGAGCCGCTTGAAGCAACGGCGCTTCACCTTGTGCAGATTTGCATTGAGTACTTCACAGATATGTTTGAAAAGGGTGGTTTCTCTAACACCGAGAGAGCCGCTTATAATGCGTTTGCCATAGCGCGTTTCGACAGAGTGAGAGATTACATTGTCGCGCACTATAAACTTAATACCCGTGATGATAGTGATTATTGGCGTGCAAACAGAAACAACATGGTGCTGTCAGATTCACTTAAATCAATTATTAATACATGGTTTCAACGTGAAGATCTCGCCAATGAGATTAAGCGTCAAAATATAGGAATGCACTGGGATTCGGTATCATGGCATTGTTTATTCGCGGGTTATGGTGCTTTTCCACCGCTGGCACAGAATCAACCCGGACGAGGCGACTTATACAAAGAGCAAAACATCGAACGTTTTGTACAGGGTTGTGCTTTGAATTTTAAACAACATGATGTCGTGCTTAAAACGCAACAAAGCTAAAGGTGACAACCTTGAAAGTCAGGAATAACTTTTAAGGTTGGTATAATTCTTCATAAGTAACCACATTAATTTCTCGAATCTCTCCACGCAAATGCGATAAAAAACAATAGCTTCCACTATTTGTTTAATAAATGTTTAATATTTGTAAATGAATACGTATGCATAGCGTTGCTCCCTTTTTATACAACCCAGTAGTATTTGGTATTCCATAAGAGGCACTTTTGGGTGTGGTATTCCTAAAAATGTCGATAATAAACAAGGATGGGACACCAATGAAAACATTCAAACCCAGCACTATCATGGCGGCCTTGATCAGTAGTGGGGTCGTGTTTAGTGCGCTGCCTCTCTATGCTCAAGAGTCACCAGACACTCTCGTAGATGAAGTTGAACGACCGCAAGAAGACACCTTAGAGCGTATCGAAGTACGTGGTTTCAGTACTAGCTTAATTCAATCACTCAATCAAAAACGTTTCTCTGATACGGTTTCTGAACAAATATCTGCCGATGATCTTGGCGGGCTTCCCGATGTTTCTATGGCAGATGCTTTGACCCGCTTGCCGGGTATATCTGCGGTAAGAACCGGCGGACAAGCTGCTGAGATAAACATTCGTGGTTTATCAGGAGACTTTGTGTTTTCTACATTAAACGGTAGAGAGCAGGTATCCACCAGTGGAAGTCGCGCTATTGAGTTTGACCAATATCCGTCTGAGCTTATTAGCGAGGCTGCGGTTTATAAATCACCTAAAGCATCGCTTATTGAAGGCGGTATTGCGGGTACGGTAGAACTAAAAACAGCATCACCACTGGCCATTGAAGAGCAGCATAAATTTAGCGCTAACATGCGTGGTATGTATAACGATAGAGCATCCGAAATAAGCGATGCTACAGAGTACGGTCATAGACTGAGCTTTTCTTATCAAGGTAAATTTCTAGACGATACCCTAGGTGTATCATTGGGTTATGCACGTCTATTCCAGCCAAGTGTTTCTACGCAGTTCATCGGTTTAGCCTATAACGGTCAGGTAGATGTTGATGGCCTAGAAGGGGATACTGACGGGCCCGCAGATTGCCCAAGTTGTGAACTTATTTCAGAAGGCTTTGAAATGCAGCACAAAGGCGGTGAAGAAACCCGCGATGGCTATGTTGCTGCGTTTGAATGGGCGCCTATCGATACGTTTACTTTAAAAGCTGATGCCTTCATTTCAAAATTTGATTCTGAAGCATTTGCTCGAGGTTTTCGCGTTAAGTTAGGCGGTATTAATGCGGGTATTACAAACCCGGTTGTAGTTAACAACAGCGTCGTTGGTGGTACTTTTTCTCGCACTGACAACAGCTTTACTCGAGTTGAGCTGGTAAACGACGACAATCAAGATTTCGACAGTGTTACTAACTTAGGTGTTAATGCTAGCTGGGAGATATCTCCGGATTTAGCAGTTCAGTTTGACGTATCTCGTTCAAGTGCTGAAAGTGACTTTAGAAACGGCCTGTTATGGTCGCTTGTGGGCGAAGATGCGACAGCTGCGAACCCAGTATTTGATGAAAACGTTCAAATATCTTATTTGCTGAACGGCTTAAACCTACCTGATATTGGTTTTAACCAAACAGATGCCTTTACCGACTTAGACCGGGTCATGGTGAGCAAGTACGGTATCTATCCATTTGAAAACAAAGATGAGCTAGATGCATACCGTGTCGACTTCCAGTATTACGTAGACGTACCAATCATCTCTGGTTTTGAATTTGGATATCGTTATTCAGATCGGGAATACAACAATGATCGTTCTGTCTTTGAATTCGGTAATGACAGTGCCTTTTCAGTCAGTGAACCGCCACTTCGTTTAACGTCAGACATGGTTGAACAAGTTGATTGGAGCGGTGACTTTGGGTATTTCCCAAGCTATTTATCCGTCGATTTAAACAGTGCGCTCAATGCTTGGTTCCCAGACAGTAGACCGCAGCCTGTTCAAACATGGGGGCCAGGGGCTGCTGGCGTTATCAATGGCCCAGGAACAGGCCCTGCTACAGCGTGGACACTACAAGAAAGCGGTGATGTATTTGAAACCGTAAACTCGGCTTACTTAATGGCAAACATCAACACTGAAATTGGTAGTATTCCTGTCACGGGTAATATTGGTGTTAGATACGTTAAAAGCAAACAGAGCTCAACTACACTGCAGCGTGCTACCCAGCTTATTCAAGACTTAGAAACGGGGACGTCGGTTGAGGTAAGCGACCCTACGGCAGGCGCGCAAAACATTACAGATGACGTAGGGCTCATCAATAATTTTTATCGTCCAGCGTTAATCAGCCACGAGTATTCAGATGTACTGCCCTCTATTAACCTGAACTTTAAACTAACTGACGATACTCAGCTTCGAGTAGCTGCCGCAAAAGTAATGGGGAGAGCGCCAATAAACCGTTTTGCGGCGAATGCGTCTACTACTATTGAAACAGTTACTGCGTTCCAAGACAGAGACTCAGGTGAAATCACGCTTTCAAACCCAACAGCAAGGGTCAGTGGTAATGCCCGTAATAGCCCGTACTTAGAGCCGTTTTACGCTACACAGTACGATGTGTCATGGGAATATTACTTCTCAGACACAGAAGGGGCTTTGGTTGTAGCGGGTTTCTACAAAGACATTGAGTCATTCGTAGAAGACATTGAAATAGAGCCTTATGACTTTGAAGCAAACGGCATAGTCATTCCAGATAACGTAAGTGTTCCAGTCTACTTAACCCCAGAATTTGCAGGGCAAGAAGCTGAACTCGCGATGGATGAAAACGGCGATCCTATCTTTGTTACTGTGCCTACAGAAAATGGTAGCTATAGCACTGCGGTAAATAACGCAGAAGGTGGCTACATAAGAGGCCTAGAAGTCTCTTACACGCAAATTTACAGCATGCTGCCTGGTTTATGGTCAGGTTTGGGGGTTAGCGCAAGCTACTCTTATACGGAAAGTGAAATTCAGCGCACCCTTGGCGATGGCGTTTATGCCGCCAATTTACCAGGACTTTCTGAAAATGTAGCAACATTAACCGTTTTCTGGGAATACGAAGGGTTTGAAACCCGCCTATCTAGTCGCTATCGCGATGCCTTCGTATCTCAGCAAGTAGCGGTTAACGATCAGGTTGTTAACTTTGATGACGAACTGGTTATTGATTACCAAGCGTCTTACGAAATTAACGACAATTGGAGCGTTCTGTTTCAAGTAAACAATCTAACGGATGAGCCAACCAAAAGCTATTTCGCATCACAAGAGCAAACCGGCACTATTCAGTACTTTGGCACCCAATATTACCTAGGGATGACATACCAACTATGAAAAACAACATCTTAGGTAATTTATTTGGCGACGCACAAAAACGTTCGGTCGCCAGAAACAGCGAAAATATTCAGGAGAATTTTATGTTTACTAAAAAGAAAGTAGTGCGGACCGCGTTACTTTTAGTAGGCGCTTATACACTTACGGGTTGCGGCGGTTCTGGCGTAGAGTCAGGCACAAACGATTTGCTTACTTGTGAAGTGCCCAATGTACCTAATGCAGCAGGAACGGCCTGCGAGCCGCCGCCTCCTATTCAATGTGATGCACCGTTAGTACCTAACGAAGCAAACGACGCGTGTGAAGCTGGGGCCGATCCGAGTCTACCTGCGCCTGTATTTACCCCGTCATCTAATCAAGCGGTACTATATTACAATCGCGCTGCGGTAGATGCGGATAATTCTAGTAACGACGCTGCCTATGAAGGATGGCGACTACATACTTGGAACAATGACGAATGTGATGCCTATGCTGACGCAGACACGGATTGGGCGAACGGTCGAATTCATAGCGGTATCGATCCGAACTATGGGGCCTATTGGATATTAGACCTTAAAGAAGGTTACGGCAGCTGTCATAACTTCATCATTCACAAAGGTACTGATGATGCAGGTAAAGAAATGGGAGGCGGTGACTTCCAAGGTTCATTAGTACAAGACGATGAAACTTTTGTGCGAATGAACTTTACTCTTTCTGGCGAGCCAACGATTTTTGAATTCCCGATCATGTCGCTTGGGCCACAGCCGGTTGATATAGAAGGCTTTGGTGCCCATTGGTTAGATGCAAACACCATTTTATGGGATGTTCCCGAAACTGTATCAGAAGTGAAACTTCACTATTCAGCTCAGGCTGATTTACAGAGCACCCTAGAAGAGGGTATCAATGGTAATGAAGTAGCGCTAATGAGTACAACACTTACCGAAGAGCAATCTGCTCGCGCACCGCATTTATCTTCGATGCAGGCGTGGGAAGGAGACTGGTCGGTTGAAGATGCGAAAACTGTACTGACGACACAAGCGGTCGTTGGAGGATATGATGCAGACGGTGCACTTGTAGCAGCAACCGGTATTCAATTGGCAAACGCAATTGATGCACTTTACACCATGGGTGAAGATGATGCCGACGAGGCACAACTTGGCGGGGTTTATACAGACCAAGGTATTACCGCTGCGCTGTGGGCGCCTACCGCTTCGAATGTCGACCTTTTGCTTTATAACGATGATAAAACGTTAAGTCAGCGTATAGGCATGGTACGTGATGACGCGTCAGGGGTATGGCGCTATGAAAGCGATATGTCGCTAGACCGTCAGCTTTATCGCTATGAAGTTACGGTATATCACCCCGTTACAGGTAACGTAGAAACCCTGCTTGTAACAGACCCATATTCTGTGTCGCTTAGCACAAACGGTCGTTTCTCACGCTTTGTAAACCTTGCCGATGAAGATTTAAAACCTGAAGGGTGGGATACTCACACCATTCCTACGGTAGAAAATTATGAAGACGCGGTTATTTACGAAGGTCACATACGTGATTTCAGCGTACGCGATATCTCTACTTCTGAAGAAAATCGTGGGAAATACCTTGCCTTTACCGAAGAGGGAACGGCACCGGTTGAGCACCTTAAAAAGTTAGTAGAAGCAGGGCTAACCTATTTCCATATCCTTCCAGCGAATGACATCGCAACTATTGATGAAGACCCAACTAACACTGTTGATTTGTACGATACAGTGGGCAAACTTTGCCGTTTAAATAGCAGTGCTGCGGTGTGTGAAGAAGAAAGCGCGGACACATTGTTGATTGACGTTTACAACGCTTACGACCCGTTATCACAAGCGGGTAAAGCTCAGCAGTTGACCAATGACTTACGCAATCTGGATACGTTCAATTGGGGGTAT
Organism: Pseudomonadota bacterium; assembly: GCA_034190055.1. Lineage (GTDB taxonomy): Bacteria > Pseudomonadota > Gammaproteobacteria > Enterobacterales > Alteromonadaceae > Alteromonas. The sequence goes on from JAXHTT010000128.1 coordinate 8,554, forward strand.
GATCCTCATCACTTTAATGCGCCTGAAGGTAGCTATGCATCAAGTGCTGAAGGTGTTGAGCGTATTGTAGAAATGCGCGCTATGATCCAAGCGCTTCATGAAATGGGGCTTCGTGTTGCACTCGATGTGGTTTATAACCATACCAATGCATCTGGTGTTTTCAGTAAGTCTGTTCTAGATAAAGCTGTACCAGGGTATTACCACCGTTATGAGGTAGATAGTGGGGCGATTGTCCGCGAAACGTGCTGTGATGACACAGAACCACGTAATGTGATGATGGAAAAATTCATGGAAGACTCGTTGCTTATGTGGGCTGAACACTACAAGTACGACTCTTTCCGTTTTGACATCATGAGCCAGGCAACCAAAGATACCATGGTACGCCTACGTGATGCTGTTCAAGCTATTGACGAAGATAATTATTTTTATGGCGAGGGTTGGACCAAAATAGACCGCGGTTACGAACAAGCCAGCCAGCTTAATATGGCTGGTACTGAAATTGGCACTTATAACGACCGCATTCGTGAAGCTATTCGTCAGGGCGCGATATTCAGACCCGAAGATGACGGGCTGTTAAGTGCACAAGACCGTGTGAAAATGGGCATGATTGGTACGCTTAAAGACTATGTATTGGAAACCTCTTCAGGCAGTGCTGGTGCGACGAGTAACTTGGGCGGCTATGCAGAAGACCCCGCAGACATCATTAACTATGTGTCTAAACACGATAATGAAACCTTGTGGGACCAATTAAACTACACACTTCCACAGGACATCACGCTTGAGCAGCGAGTACGCGCACAAAATGTGGCTATGGGTATCAACCTGGTGTCGCAAGGTATTCCATTTTTACAAATGGGCGGCGACATGCTTCGTTCTAAATCAATGGACAGAAATACTTACGACTCGGGAGACTGGTTTAACTATGTAGACTTCACATATGAGACTAATAACTGGAATGTAGGCTTACCGTTAGCACAAGACAATGAAGCCCGTTGGGAAGAAATGGGTGAATTTATTTACAACCCTAACCGTGCAGCTTCTATGGCGGACATTATGTTTGCATCAGACGTATTTGCGGAGTTGCTAAACATTAGAATGACCAGTGCTTTGTTTAGATTAACCTCGGCGGAAGATATTATCGATCGTATTGGGTTCCACAATATTGGTTCACGCCAACAGCGTGGTCTTATCGCAATGAGTATTGACGATGGTGTATCAGATAACAGCGAAGTATCTCGTCAAGACCTAGATATGATGAACGATGCGGTAATGGTTCTGGTTAACACGGGTTACGAAGAGAAATCTATCACTGTAAATACAGCAACCGGCTTTTCACTTCACGCAACACAAATGAACTCAGTTGATGCCGCAGTGCGTGGTGCAACTTTTGTTGAGGGTGAAGACGGTAACGGAACCTTTACTGTACCTGCACTGACTATTGCTGTGTTTGTTAAGCCTCAATCTGGTGCTCAAGGGTACGGTCTATCAGCGTATGCAACATCTGGCGCACCTGACGTTGTGCCCTACGGCGATACCCTTACTTACCTCCGTGGAGACATGAACGGCTGGTCAACGGATGATGCATTTACTTATCAAGGTGACGGTGTATATACGGCTACTGCTGCGCTTGAGGGTGGTGTAACTTATGGCTTTAAGTTTGCCTCTGAAGATTGGAGCACGGTGAACTTTGGTGCTGCCGATGGTGAAGATGGGCTGGTGATAGCAGGTGAAGAGAAAGTACTTGCTCGCACAAATACTAATTTGTCGTTTACACCTGACATCAGTGCAACATACCTGTTTACCATCGATGCATCAGACAGCGAAGCGCCTATTCTGGTGGTAGAAAACGAAGAGCCCTATGTTGGAACGCCTGTGTATCTTCGTGGTGCAATGAATGGATGGGGGACAGACGAGGAGTTCTCTTACCAAGGTGGGCGTATTTATACCTTTGCTCGAGATATTGAGCCTGGAATGTACGAGTTCAAAGTTGCGTCTGAAGACTGGAGTACAGTGAACTTTGGTGCTTTGTCTGCCGACGATGCCGATCGTAACTTAGCGCCAGGTCAAACTCTTGGGCTAGGTGCGACTAACGATAACCTTGTTCTAAACATCGAAACCGCTGACCGTTATGTGTTTGTATTCAACGTAACTGATTTAGATGCGCCAACCATTGGTGTATTTAAAGAAGCGTTTTGGGGAGACAACCAAGTTTATATCCGCGGTGGCATGAATGGCTGGGGAGCAGTCGATATGTTTGAATATCAAGGGGAAGGTGTTTATA
>JAXHTT010000129.1:0-10821 GCA_034190055.1 Pseudomonadota bacterium
ATACAACACCAGCATCAAATATGTTTCAGAAAGCCCCCATACTGTCTTATAAAAAAAAATAATAACATTGGATGTTTGTATCCAGCCAGCCATAATGCTAAAATAAAAATTTACGAGCGATGCTTAAAACCAATCAAGATAAAGGTTTTGACTGTCCGGGCTGTGCGTGGGGAGAGTCTCCAGAAAGCGGATTAGTTAAGTTTTGCGAGAATGGGGCCAAAGCAGTGAATTGGGAGTCTACTGGTCGACACGCTGATCCTGCATTCTTCTCAAATCATTCTGTAAGTTCACTAAAAAAGCATACAGACTACTGGCTGGAGTCTCAGGGCAGACTCACCCACCCTATGCGCTACAACGCTACGACTGACTGCTACGAACCCGTTTCATGGAACGATGCGTTCGCACTTATCGCTAAACATTTAAATGGTTTGGACTCTCCACATCAAGCCGAATTTTATACCTCTGGACGAGCAAGTAACGAAGCCGCTTACTTATACCAACTTTTTGTACGCGCATTTGGCACCAATAATTTTCCCGATTGCTCTAATATGTGTCATGAAGCCTCGGGACAAGGTATGAAACCCACCATAGGCGTAGGTAAAGGCACAGTCACGTTCGATGATTTTGAAAAAGCGGATACTATATTTGTAATCGGGCAAAACCCGGGCACTAACCACCCGCGCATGTTAGAGCCCCTGCGTGACGCTGTACGTAGAGGCGCTCAAGTAATTTGTTTAAACCCGCTCAAAGAGCGCGGGCTAGAAAAGTTCCAGCACCCTCAACACCCCATAGAAATGCTAACTAATGGCTCGACGCCAACCAATACCGCTTACTTCAGGCCTGCTCTTGGCGGCGATATGGCAGTTATGCGGGGCGTTGCGAAATGGTTGCTAACCTGGGAACGGGAAGCAACAGCAAACAATGATACTCCCGTCTTCGACCATGATTTTATCAATACACATACCAACGGCATGGACGACTATCTAGCTGTAGTTGACAATACAAGTTGGGAACATATTGAAACGCAGAGCGGTTTATCGAAAGACGACATATTCCACGTGGCTACTATGTACAAGCGCGGAGAGCGAGTAATCATGTGCTGGGCTATGGGAATTACACAGCACAAACACTCTGTTGCTACGGTTCAAGAAATTGTGAATGTACAGCTATTGCGAGGAAATGTGGGCAAGCCAGGTGCTGGCCTTTCACCCGTCAGAGGGCATAGTAATGTACAGGGTGATAGAACGGTGGGTATTAACGAAGCACCGCCTAAAACCTTACTCGATGCGCTAGAAAGCAAGTTTAACTTCGCAGTACCACGAGAACAGGGTCACAATACCGTTCAAGCGATTCAAGCTATGGAGCGCGGCGAGGCTAGAGTATTTATCGGCTTAGGCGGTAATTTTGCGCAAGCAACACCAGATACACCGCGTACACATGCAGCGTTATCAAAATGCGATTTAACGGTACATATTGCCACTAAACTAAACCGCTCTCACCTGACTACAGGTAAAGATGCGCTCATTTTACCTTGCCTAGGTAGGACTGAAGTAGACATGCAGGCAAATGGACAACAAGGTGTAACCGTAGAAGATACGTTTTCTATGGTTCATATCTCCTATGGGCAGCTACCGCCTACCTCGCCCGAACTTCGCTCAGAACCAGCCATAATCGCAGGTATCGCAAAAGCGACGCTTGGCAACACACCGGTAGACTGGGATGTCTTAATAAGCGATTACGATAATATTCGTGAACTTATTGCCGATACGATAGACGGATTTAAAGACTTTAATACCAAACTTGCACAGCCCGGTGGCTTTCATTTGGGTAACGCTGCTAGCGAACGGAACTGGCTAACACCTTCAGGCAAGGCTGAATTTGCCGTTAACTCGCTGCCAGATTCGCTGTTAAATGCGGACCTAATAACTCAAGGAGAAAATCCCGACCTTATTTTGCAAACGCTGCGCTCTCACGACCAATACAACACCACTATCTATGGTATGGATGACCGTTACAGAAACGTGTTTGGTGCCCGTGATGTCCTGTTTGTCAACGAAAGCGATATCGAAAAATTGGGATTTAAAGATGGCGATAAAGTCGACATTACCTCTATGTGGAACGACGGTAAGATACGTCAAATTAAACAGTTTATGTTAGTGGCTTACGACATTCCAAAGGGTCAAGCCGCCGCCTACTACCCAGAAACCAACCCACTGGTACCATTAGAAAGCTATGGAGACGGAACCTTCACACCCACGTCAAAATTTATTGCGATCAAACTTTCAAAGTCCGAGTCGGATGGACGAATTGCGGTGAATACGCTCTCGGAGGGTCATATTTAGGCACGTGGATAAGGGAAACTCCATAGCGATTGGCCCACTTAACTGATAATGCCGTAGGAGCTGAAAGTGTCACGAGCAAAGGTAATTTTGCTCGTATCGCTTTTTGCACTAGTTCTAAGCTACAGCGACTGGTTAACACTACAAGGCAATCCTTCTGGTAAAGATTATTAGCTGCGATTGCCCCAATTAACTTATCAAACGCGTTATGCCGTCCTATGTCTTCACGACACGCCAGTACATTGCGGTTCGCATCCATGTAGAGCGCGCCGTGCACTGCCCCACTCTGCTTCGCTAATGCTTGCGCTTGAGATATAAGGTTTCGCAACCCTTCAAACCAGCTTACGTCTGGAAGGGATATTGGGTCTACAGGTTGAAGTTGGGGCAAAGCGTTATCCAGTGCCTCGACACCACAGAGCCCGCAGCCCGACGCTCCCGCCAATTGCCGTTTATTTTCTTTTAACTTCCAAAAAGACCGGTTGGCAATGTCGACTTCGGCATTAACGTGTTCGTTGTGATGAGTCAACTCAATACCGTAGAGCTCGCGAGGGTGCTCGATGATATCGTTGCTCAAACTGAAGCCAACTATAAAGTCTTCGATGTCTTTGGGCGTTACAAGCATTACTGCATAGTTGATACCGTTGTAACTAATGCTTAATGCGACCTCTTCAGCAAGAGTAAAACGTTGAGTTTTAGGTGTTCCATCTAAAACTAATGCTTGATGTTCGACGTTATTTGTCATCGGGCCAATCACCTGGCGTATTAACGTTCAGCCAATGCGCCTCATCCACAAGGGTTATTTTTGCGCTCTGTTTTCCTTGTTCACCATTTGCACTTTTTGTGCACTCAAGATTAGCCTCTTCAAGCGCAACAGCATTTATGCTATCCAAGAACCCCACCACACGACGCTTGTTTTGGTCAACTAAGTAATGCGTTAACCTGGCTGCGATACCCTGTGAAACGGGCAAGTAAAAAGGCAGAAAGCGGTTTTTCACATAAACCGACCGCTGGGATTCACGCCCTGCTGATACTAGCAATTTCAAAAGCTGAGGCGTCATCTGGGGCATATCCACGGGAAGGACAAGCAATTCAACAAGACTGTCACTGCCATGGTTCGCATTACACAAATCATCTATAGCAGCGTGCACACCACCCAGTGGGCCTGCGTCTTCAATAATATCAACTAAAAAACCTGCCGCATTTCGGCTGATTAAGACCTCATCACACCCTGCAGCTTTTAACAGCGATGACGCATGCTCTATAAGCGTGCTTCCCTGATAACGCATAAGGGCTTTATCTTTTCCCATTCTGCGCGATTGACCACCCGCTAACACGAGTCCGATAAGAGTTTCATTCACTATTCTTGTGGCATCCATAAGATGGTGAGTCTGAAAAGATTACCAGGTTAAATCGTCTGGGATTTCATAGTCGGCATACCAATCGTCTTCATCTTCGTCTTTTCCATCGCTGCCACTTTTATCTAGATCGGCGCGATAGATAATTGAAGACTCATCACGTTGAGCAATCTTGTCAGCCACAGGCGTTGGAACCAGTTCGTAAGCACCGTCAAGTAATACCACGGTCAAACGACCTTTTGTCACTTGCTTGTGCATCTCTTCACTCACATACATGCGTTTTACCACGTTATCGTGAGTAAAATTAAGTAACGTTTCACCCTTACGAGGCTGTTTATTAACGTTAATAAGCTGCCTTACTTGAGCCGCAATTGAACGTTTTTCTCGTTCTTCCTGCTGCAATTGGTTTAGCTCACGAGAGCGGGCTTTTTTCTCTTCCGCCGCTTTCTGGGCTGCTAACGTTGCCTCATCTATCACCGGCTGTTTTTGCTTATTTTTCTGTTTTTGCTTTTTGCGTTTGTCCGCGCGTGCTTGTTTCGCAGACGCTTTATCAGCCAGTCCAGCTTTTAAAAGTTGATCCTGTAAAGAGGCCATAATTCACTCTCTATTAATTTAGTAACGAACCTTGCGTGAGGTGTGGTGCAAGACTCTGTTGCATATATCAAGACGTAATAAGCCCGAATAAATTCGGGCTTAGGATTTATGTATCTGCGTATTGTATAAGCTACGCGTTATTTTTTCTTAGCTTTTGACTTGGCCGCCGGCTTTTTCGCTGCCTGCTCCTGCCATTTGCCGTTGTCGTACCACGCCGACCACCCGGTGGCTTTTCCGTTGTCATTTTCGGACATCACGTACTGCTGTTTAGTCTTTCTGCTATAGCGGACTATTGCTGGGTTTCCGTCCGGGTCGGTTTTCGGCGCATCAGCAAGATAATAGAATTTCGGCGATATTCTATCTCTAAAGCGGGCAAGTTCTTCCACTTTCGGCGCACGAGTCTCGCGTGACTTAGGGAAGTTATGCGCTGCCAAGAAAATGCCCGACGCCCCATCGCGTAGCATAAAGTGAGCGTCTGACTTTTCACACGGAAGCTCAGGTAAATCGACCGGATCTTCTTTAGGTGGCGCAGCTTCCCCGTTTCTTAGCAGCTTACGGGTATTCTTACATTCTTCATTAGTACAGCCGAAGTATTTACCAAACCGACCGTTCTTAAGCTCCATATCACTGCCGCATTTATCGCATTCGATAATAGGGCCGTCGTAGCCTTTAATTTTAAATGTTCCCGTTTCAACCAAGATGCCATCACAGGTAGGGTTGTTACCACAAACGTGAAGCTTACGGGTCTCGTCTACCAAGTAACTGTCCATAGCAGTGCCGCATTTAGGGCAACGCTTTTTAGACCGAAGCGCTTCTGTTTCAAGCTCTTCCTCGTCATCTACCTTCACCACTTCATCACCAGGCGTTAGGTTCATGGTGTTGGTGCAACGCTCTTTAGGCGGTAAGTTATAACCTGAACAGCCCAAGAAAACGCCGGTTGAAGCCGTTCTCACATTCATTTCGCGGCCGCATTTGTCACATTCAATACCCGCAGGTATTGCCTGATTTAAGCGCATACCGCCTTCTTCAGGGTCTTTTTCGGCGTTTAGCAGTTTTCCATAGAAGCCACTGTAGAACTCATTAAGAACATCTTTCCAATCTTTATTGCCTTCAGCAATGTCATCAAGATGTTGCTCCATGTTGGCTGTGAAGTCATAGCTCATTAGATCGTCGAAGTTTTCCATCAGGCGATCGTTTACTATCTCACCCATTTTCTCGGCGTAAAAGCGTTTATTTTCTAAACGTACATAGCCGCGATCTTGTATGGTTGAAATGATGCTAGCATAGGTTGAAGGACGACCAATGCCGCGTTTTTCAAGCTCTTTTACCAGTGACGCTTCATTAAATCGCGCCACAGGCTTAGTAAAGTGCTGCTTAGGATCAAGTGCTTTTAACTCAAGCACATCGCCTTTTTGCACATCAGGCAACATAAGCTCTTCATCGCCTTTTTTGCGAAGCTGAGGCTGCACACGCGTCCAACCGTCAAACTTAAGTACACGGCCTTTTGCCGTAAGTTCGTAGTCTCCTGCCGCTACTTTGATCGTAGTTGCATCGTACTTTGCCGGTGTCATTTGACACGCTAAAAATTGGCGCCAAATAAGCTCATAAAGACGCTGTGCATCGCGCTCCATATCACCTAAGCTCGCCGCACTAATACTCACATTTGAAGGTCGAATTGCTTCGTGCGCTTCCTGCGCCCCCTCTTTGCTTCCATAGCGATTTGGCGAATCTGGTAGATACTTATCACCAAAATTATCTGAGATATATGCTCGCGCGCTATCTACTGCCTCTTGACTCAAATTGGTCGAATCAGTACGCATATAGGTGATGTAACCCGCCTCATAAAGACGCTGAGCCATCATCATGGTTTTCTTAACACCGAAGCCCAAACGTGTGCTCGCTGCTTGTTGCAGCGTAGAAGTAATAAATGGCGCAGAAGGACGACTTTGCGTTGGCTTCGACTCGCGGCTTTCTACTGTGTAGCTAGCCCCTTCTAATTCAGCAAGTGCTTTGTCTGTTTCAGCTTTGTTTTTAGGCTTAAATGCATTACCTTGGTGCTTGGCAACCAACATACGAAGCGCTGCTTTTTGTTGGCTGGTCAAATCTGCGTGAACGTCCCAGAACTCCTCTGGTACGAAAGCTTTGATTTCGCGCTCTCGCTCGACAACAAGCCTAACCGCTACCGATTGAACACGCCCAGCTGAAAGGCCGCGCGCAATCTTTTTCCACAGCAATGGCGACACCATAAAGCCCACAACGCGGTCTAGGAATCGGCGTGCTTGCTGCGCATTGACACGCGATATATTTAGCTCACCCGGGTCTGAAAATGCTTCTTGAATCGCATTTTTAGTAATTTCGTTGAACACTACCCGCTGGTATACCTTATCTTTTTTGCCTAGCAACTCTTGTAAATGCCACGCAATCGCTTCTCCCTCGCGGTCCAAATCCGTTGCGAGATAGATAGTGTCAGCGTCTTTTGCGAGCTTTTTAAGTTCGTTGACTACCTTTTCTTTACCCTGCAGCACCTGATAGTGAGCCTTCCAGTCTTTTTCTGGATCAACGCCCATTCTGTCTACAAGCTTTAAGTATTCGTGACGACGAAGATATTCTTGGCGCTCTTCTTCGCCTAAAGTTTTGAGTTCTTTAGCCGGTTTTTTAGGCTCTACTTTGCCTAACGCCTTCGTCGGAAGATCTCGAACATGGCCAACCGAACTTTTTACGATAAAATCTTTGCCAAGATATTTATTTATCGTTTTTGCTTTGGCTGGTGACTCGACTATGACCAGTGATTTTGCCATATAATTGAACTAAACCTATTGATTTTTAATGACTATTTACGTCAAATTCTGAAAACTGGAGCAGCCCGACACTATATATAGGGTACTCGCTCTTTTTTAACATATATCTACAAAGTGAATGGAAAACAAGATCTTCTTCATACTTATTCTTCCCACCGCTCTAAACGCGCACAAAAACTGTACATTAAATAAGCAGTGCGATTGGCATCGGTCTTAAAAGCCGTATAATGCCAGCCATTCCAACCTGACCTAACAACGCACTCAGGTTTAAAGACGTGCCGTGTTTGACCCTGAGAAAAGCTAAAGCGTTACCGTTGCTATGAACTTATTCGCAGTATCTTTAAGAATGTAGCATATGGGGTCAACAGCAAAAACTACAAGAATGAGGGAAAGTATGAAGCAGTTTGAAGTTAACTTTGATGGTCTTGTTGGCCCTACCCACAACTATGCCGGCTTATCGTTTGGCAATGTCGCTTCCCTAAACAATGCGAATGCCAAAAGCAGCCCTAAGCAGGCTGCAAAGCAGGGTCTTGCAAAAGCAAAAGCGTTGGCCGATATGGGAATGGTTCAAGGTGTATTAGCTCCGCAAGAACGCCCTGATATTGCGGCACTTCGTCGATTAGGCTTTACCGGTTCTGATGCTCGCGTGCTAGAAAGCGCTGCAAAGCAGTCTCGCGAGATTTTCTTGGCATGTTGCTCTGCTAGTAGCATGTGGACTGCAAACGCCGCCACTGTGTCTCCTAGTGCCGATACTGCCGATGGTCGTGTTCACTTTACCCCTGCAAACTTAACGAACAAGTTTCATCGCTCACTAGAGCCTCAGGTTACAGGCAATATTTTGCGCGGCACATTCGCCAATGAAAAACACTTTGCCCATCACCAGCACCTGCCAGATAACGAGCATTTTGGTGACGAAGGTGCAGCCAACCATACACGCCTTTGCAGCAATTATGGGCAGGCTGGCGTTGAGTTGTTTGTTTATGGTCGTCACGCATTTGATACCAGCAAACCTGCACCGACAAAATACCCGGCTCGCCAAACATTAGAAGCGTGCCAAGCCGTAGCGCGTTTGCATGGCCTAGACGACGATGGCGTGGTTTACATGCAGCAAAACCCTGATGTTATCGACCAAGGTGTATTCCACAACGATGTGATTGCCGTAGGTAACCAAAACGTATTGTTTTTCCATGAGCAGGCGTTTTATCAAAAAGAAGCGGGCTTCAAAGAGCTTCAGGAAAAATTTGGCAGCCAGCCACTTCACTTCATCGAAGTCCCTACTGCTGAAGTTTCTGTTCAAGATGCGGTAAAAACCTACTTGTTTAACACGCAAATAATAACGCTTCCAGGTGGCGACATGACCATTATCGCGCCAACTGAGTGTCAGGAAAACGAAGCGGTTAAACGTTATTTAGACAAGCTAGTGACGCTAGGTACACCAATTAAGTCGGTTAACTATTTCGATGTTAAACAAAGTATGCGTAACGGCGGCGGCCCTGCTTGCTTACGCCTGCGTGTTGCCATGAACGACCAAGAGCTTGAAGCAGTAAATCAAAACACGTTAATCAACGATACACAGTTTACACGCTTAAACGCGTGGGTCGATAAGCACTACCGCGATGAACTAAGCGAAGATGACTTGCGCGATCCTCAGTTACTGATTGAATCGCGCACTGCACTTGATGAGCTTACGCAAATTCTGAAGATTGGTTCGGTTTATCCGTTCCAGCAAGCTTAAGTGTTATAACGTCTTAATAAGGTAAAAAGAAAGCCGGCTTATAGCCGGCTTTCTTTATGGTTTAAATAATGCGCCCCTTTATGGCGTAACCAACGTACACTGGTCAGTTACTCCAAACGGGTTAGCCGGCGGTGATGCACCTTCATCGGTCACGTCATCAGCCGAAATACTCAGCGTGTAGTTCATCGAAGCTTGCGCCTCGCTTCCTGTAGACTGACCAAAAACGGAAATAACAGCATCGTACCAAACCGCATAACTGCTCGGGTATCGGTACTCTAATTCGGCGTAACCATTTTCATCTGTTTCAGCGTTGCCGTTAGCAAAGGTTATGGTTCCCACTAACCCAGGCGTAAGCATGCCATCGCTGTTTGTGTCTTCGTTTGTCGGTGTTGTATCTAATATGCCGTTATCATTAACATCTTCAGTAAGACAGTTCTGATTTACTATTGCAATCCATTGGGATTCATCGTCATCATACACCCAGAAACCTGTGCGATATTCACCGTTATCCACATACTTTGCCGGCGCTACCGATGCTGTTAAATTGACGCCGCTGACTGGCTGTCCAGCAGAGTCAGAAACAAATACACTGAAACGCTTCAAATAAGATGTAGAGGTAGGCTCTTCGAGCTCATTACCCGTTCCCAAAGAGATATCGAATGCGCGAGCACCTACTGTTAAAGTAACTTGATCATCTATTGCTGAATCATCAGCAACAAAGGCAGTAACAACTACAGACTCTAAGGTTGAAACCGAGCCTGAAGTAAAGACGGTTGTAGCTATCCCCTTACTATCGGTAGTTGCTTGAGAGGGTGATACAAATCCGGTAGACACGTCAGAGACAGTAAAGTTAACTACACTGTTTTTTACCAAATTACCATCTACATCGCGAACCACCGCGCTAATCGTGCTGGTTTGTCCATCAGGGCCTAAAATGTCGGGCGATGCATCAGCAATAAGCGTGTGCGGTGTAGTGGCAATAAACTCAATTTGAGTAAGTGCTGAAACCAACACATTGCCGCTTCCGTCACTTGCCGTTGCCGTGATAGAAGAAATACCGGCATTGTTGGCGCTGATATCGATACTAGCCTGTCCTTCTGCGTCGGTTTGTACCGTCGAGTTGCCGTCAATTACGCCACGAGAGGCGCTAAAAGTAACGTCTTGACCCACTACTGGCGTGTTGTTTTGACGCCACTGTACAGTAATTGTCTGCGCTTGGCCTAAGGGCACTTCTTCTGTTGGCAAATTAACGAAGTTAAATTCGTCTTGCTGAACCTGTACCGTAAAACTTGTTTCAGCATTAAGTGCTGATGCCGTAATGGTATTTTCTCCAGAAGCGGAGGCTGTATAGGATACCGTTGCTTGACCATTAGCCCCGGTATTTACCGTGGTACTGCCTAGGGTGCCGTTAGTTGCAGTTAAGACAACATCTTCGTTTTTGATAGTCTCGCCATCGGAGTCTTGAAGTCGAATTGTGTATTCAACGGTATCGTTTAAAATGACCGACGATGATCCATTAATAGCCACTTCCGTCCCAGTAATAGTAATATCAACCGATTCAGTAAGGCTACCTGCCCCAGCAGTGATAGTAATAGTACGGTTTGATTTATCGTTTTGCGACGTCAGTACTGCGCGTGCTGTGCCATCGGCAAGGGTTTCAGGCTGTGTTAATTGGAGTTCAACGCCATCACCTGTTGCTGCTGAGAAGCTCACTTCGACCCCTTCCATCAACACACTTTGCTCATTTTTAACTAATGCAATGAGTTCGACTTCATCACTACCACTTGAAGCCAGCTGAATACTGTCAGCAAAAAGCTCAAGAGATGCAGGCTCTTCACTTACCGTGGTACTACCTTCAGAGCTAAAGGTCGTGGAGTCTGTCTCACCAGTAGGTAGAGTAGCCGTTACTTCGCCGTCGCCAGAGGCGCTTCCAACCGACATACCTATTGTTGCAACACCTTCTGCGTTGGTAAGTGCAGTTGCAGTGTCATTTGAAAAGG
>JAXHTT010000013.1:0-47153 GCA_034190055.1 Pseudomonadota bacterium
GGCCGTTCGACGTGGGTGAGGGGGCCAAGATAGGTTCCAAATCCATCTTTCAATGAACCCTACCGCGCTTTATGCAGCTTGTTTGAATGCTGCTTGTTTGAAAGTGGGATTATCGAAAAAGGACGAAGACTCTGCTTGATGCCTTCGCCTAATTTTTACACTTCTAATAGCACTGAGCCGATAGTATTGGGTAGATTGCGTTGCGTTTAATAGGGCAGTTCCATACTAAAAGGTAAGGCCATCTGCTCTTTACTTTTCGGCGGGTTGCCTATCATCTCATCATACGGTGTATCGTGCTTCATTACAGCCTGCTGGACGCGACAATGGGCAAATGCTTCACGTATGTGCCCGGCACTAAAAAAGCGCATAGGCTTGTCTTTATTGTCGTAAAGCATGCCGCTTTGTTTATCGATAGTCAGATAAACCAAATAGACGTTCATTTCATAAGACTGAACTTCTAAGTAATCGATAACCGTCGGCGACTCTTCAATATCCCGAAAATAAAACTTATGCATTTTCCAACCTCATGAAATCAGCGTTCGCATTACGCCCGCCCTGCTTAGTGTTATTTATATTGAATGTAGCCAGGGCGGAATAATGTTTGTTATACGCTATGCGAGGTTTTCAGGTTCATTCACAAGATGAAGTGGAGGGCGGTGGTTTTTATGTCGCACTGCATTGGCTAAAACCAACAACGAAGCAATAGAAAAAACGGTGTACACAAGAGCAGCTACCCCCATTCCTGTTGCAATCCATAGGAGTGGAAATACCAGTAATCGAGGCCCTTCTACGGCAAGTGCAACTTTTGCTCTCGATAAGATAAAGCCATTTTGTATGCCCATAACAACCACGGTTACCACAGCAATTAGTTGATGCTCCATCGATAGGCTATGCATATTTAAAAATAGGTAAAGCATTATCCCTAGTGCTATAACGTATTGTATAGCAGTGTACCGTGTAACGGCTCGGTGTAACTTTGGATGATATGATTTAAATTGACTCACGCTTACAATCCTACAAGGGCACATTTAGGTAACACTGGGACTCAAGGACTCAAAATGTTAGTTAATTACTGTAAATAGCAGTGCTCTAGCATTTGCTTTTTAATGATTAATCAACACATTAGTACACAAACCCCAAATGTTAAACAATTGTTTTAGAAATTACTCTCACATTTACATTCTATGGCGACTTAGAAAGTCTAGAAAATGAGGAATTCCCACTAATTTTTGGAGGAAAACAAATCGGAAAGTGTCTTTTCAACGTTAAAATCTGTTCAAAATAAGGAAATTATATTTTAAGGGAACATTTCTCTTGATTGATTTTCTAACTTTGGGTGTTATCTCTGGTAGTATTACCGAAAGGATATTTTTGTAGCGGAGTCATTATGAGCGAATCGTCAGAAAAGAAATCGTTGGGCCCACATATTATTATTGTCGGCATTCTTCTTATCGTTATTCTGGCTGTAGTTTTTTGGCCAAGTGACGAAGAGCCTGAGCCAGTCATTACGCCTGAACCTGAAGTGACCGAGCCTGAAGTCACAGCGCCGAATGAACCGGAGGTTTTCGAACCCACGCAGCCTGCACCAACTGTTGAACTTGAAGAAAAAGACGACGTTGAACCATTGCCAGAACCTGTTGAACCAGATCCAGAACCACTCGATACAAGCGACCCTGCAGTCAAAGCGTCATTGATTGAAAGTTCATCTGCAGACGAAGAAGCCGTAAATCGTATGCTGGTTAATGAAGGGCTTATTCAGCGCTTTGTAGTCTCTGTAACTAATCTAGCGAACGATGAGATGGCACCAAACCATCAACTACTTACGCCGCCAGAACAAAATTTTCGTGTTTATTCTCAAGCAGGAAAGCAGTGGATTGACGCTGCAAGTTATAAACGATATACGCCTTATGTAGATATGCTGGAGTCGTTCGATAATGAAGCGCTGCTAAATATCTACGGTATTTATAAAGACGATATCCAAGCGAAGTTTGCAGAGATTGGTAATCCAGACCAAGACTTTAACAGCGTATTACTAGAGGCCATCGACCAGTTACTTGATACACCAGAAGTACCGGTTCCTGTTGAGGTGTATACAGATTCGGTAGCTTATAAGTACGCAGACGATCGTTTAGAGAACCTCAACGAGCCACAGAAGCAGCTACTGCGTACCGGACCAGACAATATGCGTCGTATTAAAGCAAAACTACGCGAACTAAAAGTCTTGGTTGAAGAACGTGGATCTAACTAGGTTTCAACAGCAACTTAAGGGCACGTCTTCAAAAGCGCGCCCTTTGCCCCCCGTTGACCAATGGAATCCAGATTTTTGCGGTGATATTAATCTGACGATAGCCCTTGATGGCCGATGGTTTTACGAAGGCAGCCCTATCGGGCGGGCAAGCCTGGTCGAGCTTTTTGCCTCTGTACTGAAGCGAGAAGGCGATAAGTACTTTCTAGTCACCCCTGTCGAAAAGGTAGGGATCACTGTTGAGGACACGCCTTTCCTAATCACTCAATGGCATATAGAAAGAAATGAAGGCGGCGAAGCGAGTGAAGTTGAGCAAGAGGTTGAGTCGACTAGTGACTGCACCTATGTATTTACTACGCAAACCGGCGACACTATTCGCTTAGAGCGCGAAGATCAGCTAGAACTTCGAGTTCCACCAAAAGCGATACAGGACCCTGAAGCAACACCCATTCCTTACATTCGCGTTCGCAGGAACCTATGGGCAAGGCTACATCAAAACACTTATTATCAGCTGTTAGAACAAGCCGAAGAGTCATCGGATGGTTCGAATACGCAATTTAGTATTCAATCTAGCGGTACGACCTTCGTATTGGGTGAAATACTTCAAACACCCTAATTCGCGTTTTCTACTCTTACGTTACTTATAGTTAAGCTACTTATGGTTACGCTACTAGTCTTGCACAGCTATTTTGCGCCTGTAACTTGCACCTACTATTAAAATACGTATCTCCATCAACATGCCATTAAAAGCACTTTATTTTGCGTTATCTCGTTGTGTGCATTACATTCGATGTAGTCTATAAAACAATCAAAAGAAGACCTACATTATGAAAAAGCCTTTGATCACCCTTGCGATAACCAGCGCACTAATCTCATCACCTTTTTCTACGGTTGCCGATACCCTCATACACGCGGGAAAAGTGTTTACTGGCACCTCAAAATCACTTCAAGAAAAAATGACCATTGTTATTGAAGGCAACAAAATAGCGGAGATAAAGAAAGGGTTTGCTAAACCACAAAAAGGCGACACCGTCATCGATTTAAGTGCTTCAACGGTTATGCCCGGTCTTATGGATATGCATGTTCATTTATCGTCGCAACACGGCGGGCCGCAAACTTATCTTGAACGTTTTTCACTTAACGAAGCTGACTATGCACTACGTGCAGCAAATTACGCAGAAATAACCTTAGATGCAGGTTTTACCACAGTGCGTAATCTTGGTGATGGCTATAACGAAACAGTGGCTTTAAGAAATGCTATTGCAAAAGGCTATGCTACCGGACCACGTATTTACACGGTAGCTAAATCTATTGCGACTACAGGCGGACATGCTGACCCAAGCAATGGTATGTCTCACTTACTTCGACCAGATGTAGGCCCTAAACAGGGCGTAGTTAACGGCGAAGTGGAAGCCCGCGAAGCGGTACGAGCCCGTTATCAAGATGGTGCTGACCTAATCAAAATTACTGCAACTGGCGGCGTGCTAAGCGTAGCTAAAAGTGGCCAAAACCCTCAGTTTATGACCGACGAATTAGAAGCGATTGTCGATACAGCAAAAGATTACGATATGACAGTGGCTGTGCATGCTCATGGTAAAGAGGGCATGAAACGTGCAATAGAAGCAGGAGTGGATTCTATTGAGCACGGTACCTACATGGACAATGAAATTCGCACCCTAATGAAGAAGCACGGCACCTACTATGTGCCGACTATATTGGCTGGGAAATTTGTAGCAGATAAAGCCAAGATTGATGGTTTCTTTCCTGAGCTCGTTCGCCCTAAAGCAGCAGCCATCGGCCCCTTAATTCAGAATACCTTTGAACAAGCGCACAAAGCGGGCGTAAAAATTGCTTTTGGTACAGACAGTGGTGTATCGGCCCATGGCGATAATGCACAGGAATTTTCTTTAATGGTCGAAGCCGGAATGAAACCTGCTGACGCGCTACTTAGTGCTACCGTTAATAGCGCAGATTTACTGGGCATAAGCGACATTTTAGGTACGTTAGAACATGGCAAGTTAGCAGACATTGTTGCTGTTCAAGGCAACCCGCTTGACGATATATCGCTGATGGAAAGCGTGTCTTTTGTAATGAAAGACGGGGTAGTTTACAAGCAGTAAAACAATAAAAGTGGTAGAGGTTACATGGCACTAGGTAAAAAAGTTAAGCACAAAACCAAAAAGCTTATCGATTCTAAACATATGTTAAAGGGTATTACCTTAGCGTCATTTTTAGAATCGACCATTGTTCCTATACCGCTTGAAGCCGTTATGGTGCCGTTAATGCAAGCTAGACGAGAGTCGCTCTGGAAAATTGCATTAATGGCTACCGTGGGCTGTGTGATTGGCGCTGTTTTTGGCTATGCCCTTGGCTATTACCTTTTCGACCTTGTTGGTCAGTGGGTTATTGATACCTTTTTTAGTCAAGACCAGTTCGACAGCGTTAAACAACAAATGCAGAACCAAGGCTTTTGGTTTGTGATGACGCTAGGCATTGCGCCTATTCCTTTTCAAGTGGCCATGTTAGCTGCTGGCGCCACCCAATACTCACTTCCGCTTTTCCTTTTAGCTACGGTTATTGCCCGCGCTATACGCTATTTTGGCCTTGCAGTAGTGGTGTATTACGCAGGTGACAAAGCAGAGCAACTTATAAAACGCTACAAGATGAAAGCCGTTTTTACTATTACGCTAGTGGTAGTCTTACTGTGGTGGCTGTCTAATATGCTCTCCTAATAGAAGAGCCTTTCGATTTAAGGGCGCTAAAGCTATCAAAATAGCATCAACCAAATCGTGTGAGCTCCCCCTAAATCCCCATTTCAAATTACGCTAATAGATTTTTTGAACTTTACATTTGATAATGATTCTTATTTGCACTAATGTTATAAAAACAGGAGGTGCTTATATGAATGTTCAACGTTTATGCCCAGTTTACAGAAAGTGGCTACAGCTAAACCCTTCAAGCGCACGAGAGCATCGTTTGGCAATGCAGGCACAAACGCAGAAAGCCCATCAACAGGGTGAATTAGATTATGCCAGAGAGTTGGGTTATCAAACTTTTGAAGCCGCGAAGGCGATTCTTAACGCGCTGCAACCCATATCCTCTCAAAAAGTAAACGCGGTGCAAGAAGATATACTCGCGTTCGGCACTATGGGCATGTACTTATCTTCTTTACTTGCTCAAGAGCACAAAAAACAAGAATCTCACGCAATTTTGCAGGAATGCCAACAGCAGCTAATTGCCATATTGCCTTTACATGCCACTAACCCATCTGTATGCCGACTTATATCCGCCATTCAGCACACGCTTGAGCAAACCTATGAACCTCAAATTAGCAGACAGCTTGCTTCTGCAGCTCTGCATTAAATCAAACAGTTGAAGGAGCAAATGATGATGTCGAAACAAACCCCTAATGAAGACGGCTTTGTCTCTTTGAATATCAGAACGTCTGCACTACAGCAAATGCTTAAAGGTGAAGTTCTGCATATGACAGATGTTCACTGCAATTGTGCTCACAGCAAACGTACGCTTCAAAACTTGCTGCTAAAAGCCGTTGCAGATAGCTCAGAACGTTAATCTGAAACACTGGCTCGTAAGTGTAAAATACAGACAGGAGCAAAACGGAACATAACTTGATACAGGATAAATAACTAAGTCGTTTTTATTTTGCAATCAAGCTATGAGAGGACACCGTGGAACCTTCGTCTAAATGGAAAGAGATAACCGCTAGAGCGGGATATAGTGCCAAAACCGTCATGTACGTTATGCTTGGTGTCTTCATTCTTACATCTGTATTTACTGCGCTTAACCGTGAAAAAGCCTCACAGTCCAATGTCTTTT
The DNA here is from genome assembly GCA_034190055.1 of Pseudomonadota bacterium. Taxonomy (GTDB): domain Bacteria; phylum Pseudomonadota; class Gammaproteobacteria; order Enterobacterales; family Alteromonadaceae; genus Alteromonas. The sequence continues at coordinate 6,083 of JAXHTT010000013.1, forward strand.
TTACACTTAAAGAACAACCACTCGGACAGATCTTATTAGGCATTCTTGTCCTTGGACTAGCTTGTTATGCCTGCTGGCGTTGGCTGCAGATTTTTATTACTGATAAATCAGACGACGAAAACACCTTCGTTTACATCATCAATCAGCTTTTCTATTTTATATCAGGCACTTTCTATTTTATTGCTGCTTACGCGGGGGGGAAAACCTTATTAGAAGTCCGAAGTAGCTCTTCATCCCAAGGTAGTGGAAAGAAGGCGAGTGAATTTCTAATGCAATACGAATGGGGGCTATTGCTCGTGGCCGCAATCGGGCTTTGCATCATCATATTTGCCATTGTGCAGTTCAAACATGCGTACACTGCAGACTTTTTAAAGAAGTTTTCCCTGCACGCTTTAAATCAGCGCATTAGAAAGAGTGTGAAAGTAACTGGTCGTCTGGGGTATACCGCAAGAGGTGTCGTTTATTCCTTAGTAGGTGGATTTTTTATCCTTGCCGCCACATTAAGTAACCCATCGCAAGCAGGTGGATTACAAAAAGCACTAGAAACCTTAATGAAGCAGCCCTTCGGTCCTTATCTCATCGCTGCTGTAGGCGCAGGCTTTGTTATGTTCGGCCTTTTTTGTGCGCTGGAGGCGAAATACAGAAAGGTAGAGTAGGGAATTTAAATGGAAGGTGCTAAGAGCTTAAATTTGAATGATAAAAGGGCGCTTAAGCGCGCCCTTTTTTAATAACATATTGGTAAGGCAAGGTCTCTGTTTGAGATGCTACCAACGTATGGTCCATAAAACGGCAAAAGCTAGGAATATCTCTTGCCGTTGAGGGATCGTCAGCCGTGACCGATAAGGTTTCCCCATCGGCCAGCTTACGTATATTTAAACGCACCATCATCACCGGCTCCGGGCAACGTAAGCCTAGTGCGTCTAGATGCTGACTTGCTGCGCTAAAGGCGCTATCAAAATCAGATGCCATAGTTTTCACGGTAGGCGTTAATGGCATTGATATCATTATCAAAACCGCCTTTCTCAGTCAGATAAGCCACCACATCGGCTAGAGATACGATAGAAATCACCTGAGTGCCAAAATCACGCTCCACTTCTTGAATAGCTGACAGTTCACCATTACCGCGCTCTTGTCTGTCTAGTGCGATCAATACGCCAGACAAACTTGCCTGCTGCTGTTCAATTAATGTCATCGATTCACGAATGGCGGTACCCGCGGTAATTACGTCATCCACCAGCATAACCTTGCCTTCAAGCGGGCTGCCTACCAAATTGCCGCCTTCACCGTGAGTTTTCGCTTCTTTACGGTTAAAGCAATAAGGCACGTCAAGGTTGTGGCTATCGGCCAGTGCGACGGCGGTAGTCGTCGCAATAGGAATGCCTTTATACGCTGGACCAAACAGTACATCGAACTCGACACCTGCATCCATTAGCGCATCAGCGTAAAAACGCCCTAGCTTGGCCAAATCGCCGCCGCGATTAAACAAGCCTGCATTAAAAAAGTAAGGGCTAACGCGGCCAGACTTTAAAGTAAATTCGCCAAATTTTAGTACGCCACGTTCAATGGCGAACTCGATAAAATCACGCTGAAACGCTTTCATAATGACCTCTTGATTACTAACTAATACGTAGGCGTTAAATACGCTTAATTGCCTCGCTTACGCAAGCGCCGCTTTTTGAATATCGAATAATTCGCGTAAGCCGTGCTTACCAATTTTCAACAATTCATCAAGCTCTTCAAACGAGAAGGGTTCACCCTCAGCTGTACCTTGAACTTCAATCAGTTTACCGGTTTCGGTCATCACAATGTTCATATCTGTTTCAGCTTCAGAGTCTTCAGTGTACTCAAGATCAGCGATTGGCGTACCTTCATAAATGCCCACCGAAAGTGCAGCAATCATGTGCTTAAGCGGGTTAGTTTTGATAATGCCTTTTGCACGCATATAGGTAAGCGCATCAACAAGAGCAACACATGCACCGGTAATAGATGCCGTGCGTGTACCGCCGTCAGCCTGAATGACATCACAATCTAGTGTAATTGTATTTTCACCTAGAAGTTTCAAATCAATTGCCGCGCGAAGTGAGCGCGCAATTAGACGTTGAATCTCTAGCGTACGACCGCCTTGCTTACCGCGGGCCGCTTCACGACCGCTACGCGTATGGGTTGCACGTGGAAGCATGCTGTACTCTGCGGTAACCCAACCTTTACCCTGGCCTTTCATAAAGCGTGGTACACCTTCTTCCACAGTCGCGTTACACAACACTTTAGTGTTACCAAACTCTACTAAAACAGAGCCTTCTGCATGGCAAGTGTACTGGCGAGTAATAGTAACAGGGCGAATTTGACTGGCGGTTCTGCCGCTTGGACGCATAGTGTTCTCCACAACGTAAGTGCTTAAAAAAGGGTAGCGTTTAACAGTTTTTTTGCGCAATAAAGAAGCAAAAAGCTCAATTCGCGGTCAAATCCTGTCAATTCAATGTAGCTACTAAATTGCGCTTAAGTATAACGCATTACACGTGACCGTTAAAAACGAACTTTACATGTTTGCTTATTGAATTACGTAAATGTGCGCTAATATACAAAATACAAGAAAACCTGCTTTTGATATTCACGTATACAACACGACGCTCGGGTTGTTTTTGCAGGCGTTCAGTTAAATTTAAAGGATATTTATGATTTACAGCATGACAGCGTTTGCGCGCGTAGAAACGAAAAAAGAATGGGGCTCGGCAGTTTGGGAAATACGCTCAGTTAACCAACGCTTTTTAGAAACCTATTTTCGGCTACCGGAACAGTTCCGCTCACTAGAGCCGGTTTTACGTGAGCGTTTTCGTAAAAAGTTGGCGCGGGGCAAAGTAGAATGTGCACTTCGCTTTACCGCTAACGACGCTGCTGTAACCAAGTTAAGCCTAAACGAAGAATTAGCTAAGCAGGTGCTTCACGCTGCCGACTGGGTGCAGTCGCATGGTCAATCTACCGGCGTTAACCCCCTTGATGTTTTACGCTGGCCAGGAGTAATTGCTGCAGAAGAAACTGACATGGATACCATACACAGTGACGTAATGGCGGCGTTCGATCAAGCATTAAATGATTTCATCAGTGCCCGCGCTACAGAAGGCGAAGCCCTTAAAGATATGATCACGCAGCGCCTAGACGCCATAGAAGTGGAAGCGGAAAAAGTTGCCGCGCGCATGCCTGAAATCATGGTGTGGCAGCGAGAAAAAGTGCAATCCCGCTTTGAAGAAGCAAAGGTAGAGCTTGATGCAGGCCGTTTTGAACAAGAAATGATCATGCTTGCGCAAAAAGTGGATGTTGCCGAAGAGCTAGACCGCCTCAACGCTCACGTTAAAGAAACCCGCAATATCCTTAAAAAGGGTGGGGCAGTGGGTCGCCGTTTAGATTTCATGATGCAGGAATTCAACCGTGAGTCGAATACCTTGGGTTCAAAATCTATCAGTACTGACATCACGCAATCGGCCGTTGAACTTAAGGTATTAATTGAGCAGATGCGCGAGCAAATTCAGAATATTGAGTAGGTTCTTGGGTAAAAAGCTACCCGATCATAGACGTCTTAAAAGCCCTGTTACTTGCCTGTAAAAACAGGGCTTCTTTATTTTTCACGCTCAAATCGGTTTGTAGACTTTTATGTAATGATTTGGGCATCGTATAACAATCCTTGAGATGCAAAAATAGAGGCGAGTCTGGTTATATGAACGATATGATAAATTTTAGGTTGAGCTGATGTCATATTTATAAACCATACCCACTCATGCCAAAGCCTCTAGGTAAACTGCTTTGGCTTGATTTAAGTTCTCTGCTTATAGGTTGCATTCATTGCAGAAAGCATCAAACAACAACCCATTAAGGACAGAAACTGGTAAAGGTGGCACTGGCTAACCGTGGCTATATGGTCGTCAGTGATTTGATCTGGTTAACCGAAAACCCAAGCAAAGAGGCGGTCGCATTCTGGGAAGGTGAATACCCAGATATGCAAACCATCGAAAAACGGTTAAGCCAAATGCGCCAAGCAGGCTTTGAAGTGATTGATCATTTCACCTTGAGGGAAAAAGCATGGCACGAATACTATCAACCACTCAAAGCGCGAGTGACAGAAGTAAAAGCAAGCATGCCAAATTCAAACGCCATCGCAGATATCGAGCGAGAAATTGCGATTTATGAACGCTACCTAGGCGAGTTTGGGTACCACATGTTTGTGCTACGCAAAGGGGCTTAAAACAGGAGCGTAAAAACACCCCTGCCACAAACACTGTTTAACTGAGTATTAGGATGAGCCTTAGCGATAATAAAGCGCTGCATTTTCTTGTTTGCGCTGCTCCAGTGTCTTAGCAATCGCAGACACTGTTGTTTTACTGATCCCTTGTTGCTTGGCAAGATAAGTAAATTGGCTGATGGCTTCTGCGACTTCTTCAATGACTTGCTTTGCATCATGCCAACTCCCATAGCCCGCACTGGTCGCTAGCTTTTGCATCACCTTAAACGGGGGAGCTTTGCCATAACCTCCGAACGCAGTGGCGTGTTCGTTGAATGGATGTGGGCTGAAGGTAACATCGTAAAAAGGGGCAGGATCCCATTGACCGTCATCCGCTTGCAAAAACGCCCAGTTTTTACTGTGGTCGTCTTGATTAGACGACAGCAGGTTAAAAACGGCACGGCGAAATTGCAGCTGTCCAGCCGCTGGAGATTTACACAACTGACGGCTGGCTTTAATTAAATCAATGTAATCTAGACTTGGCGTTCGAAAGTCTGAATCCAGCAGCCCGCAAGCGCTGTGCATATGCAATCGACCTGAACTGCGATTGCCGCGCTCCGTGACATAATCAAAACGCTTAAGCGCCAACCAGGCAGACGCACCGCTTGTAGGTGGTGCTTTAATGAGTTGCCAAACTGGTGGTTGACACTTAGCAAGTTCTGCCATTTGTAAATAAACCGCCTCGCACAAACCTTCTTCATGGCCGAGTGCGAGATTTTTAGAGGTAAACTTTACCAGCCAAGCCTCATCTCCAGTCTGAGCGAAGGTTCTACAATGCTGAGTTTCCCCAGCAGGCATATAAATTTGCGCCTTAGGTCTTGCCCCACCCGAACTACCTCCGGCGACTAATGCGGCCAACACCTGTTGCGTATGCCCATCTAACTCATCGTGATTATCATCCATATAATCTGACATTGAAGCATCAAACAGCGTTTGCGCTTCTAATCCCAAGGTTGCTAAATCAATATCCGCGTGCGTGGTGGCTGAAAACTCAGACACAGGAGAAAAAGACAATGCTCCCATGCCTTTATCACCGACAAAGGCCAGTCTATCCATCGCCGTTAATTGATTAGGCAAAATGCCCTGTTGCCGGAAAATACGATCTTGTAACAACATGCCCCACCCATCGGGCAAACAATCTCCAAATACGCCATGTACACCTTGGTGTGGCTGTTTAGGTGCGACTTGAACTTGTGTGCTCGACTGCAGGGTAAAAGGAGATAAATTGCCAAACTGCTCCAAATAGCTGTCCGCATACTGAAAAAAAACGCCTTGCCGATTCTGCGCCAAGACTCCAACAGATATCTGCTCACCTGAGCTTGACGTACGAGTTACGTCGAGTTTTTGAATGGGTTTAAAACTCATCTTTTAACACCTCATCAATGCTAGTGGGCATAGTGGTGCGCTCTTTGTTAGGTTTCGTGAGCTGATAAAGCCTATCTAGCGAATCAAGGGTCTGCCATAGCAACAGCAATTGACGAAATGAAATTTGCCCGGTCAGCTCAAACTTTTTAATGGTGGCCGCAGGTACACAGCTGCGCTCAGCAAGCGCCGCTCGTGACAGCTTTGCGCGCTCTCGTAACTCACGTAAATAAGCCGCATAGGCTTGGCTTACATCGGTATCATCAAGTAAGGTAAAATTCATCCGCAAAGACCGAGTGGATACAGTTATATCCATTATAGCGAAATAAAATAGAAACTGGACATTATTATATCCACCTATGCTTGAAGTGTTGAAAAAATTACTCGTTTTGTGATGTCTAGATAGCCCCAAATTTGCTTAACAATACGGGGCTTTTTTTTGCTGGTAGCAAACGGAAAATTGTAGTGTCAAGCTGACTGAGTTCGCGTTTAAGTCCTTTCCTGTCACGCGCTCACGTATCTGTGTTAAGCTCACTCGACACTTTAAACTGAACAAGCTTTATAACAAAAAGGAAGTATTGCTACGCATTCGTCCACATAAGTGAGAAAGCCCTTTCTTAACCTCAGGAAATTTTTAATCCATGTAAGAAACCGCTTTCCCGACATGCAATTTAATGCGTTTTAGTGTGCACAATTTTTTATTGGTAAGAATATAGATCCCAAATAACATGCCATAACTCCTTGAACTTTCCCCGTCCTTTTCATAGCGAACCACTGTGGATAACGGCATAATACAAAAACGTTAAGTGATTGTTTTAGTATGCGAGGTTTTTTCACGTGCCAACCATTTACCAAGTTGCCGAGCGCGCAGGTGTTTCTCTATCTACCGTATCCCGCGTTTTAAACGGAAAAGCCTCGGTAAATAAGGTGTTGCGAGAACGGGTGGAAAAAGCGGTAGAAGAATTGAACTACCATCCAAATTCCGTCGCCCGCTCTTTGGCTAATAGCCGAACTGATAGTGTCGGCGTGCTTGTATCTGAGTTGAATGCTCCTTTTTTTGGCGACCTGATGCAAGCAATAGAGTTAAGGTTACGCGCTGCAGGTAAGCACGTCATTATTACGGTAGGACGTGACTGCTTAGAAACTGAAAAAGATGCGGTCGAATTCTTGATAAGCCGTAATTGCGACGCACTTATCATGCACGCCGAGGCGCTGTCGGATGAATACTTATTGAAACTTAATCAGTCCAAACTTCCTATTGCTTTAGTTAACAGGCAAGTCGAGGGGCTCTCTGAAGCGTGCACTACGCTAGATAATGAAAAAGGGGGGTACCTTGCCACCCGGCACTTACTCGAATTAGGCCATAAAAACATAGCGTATATATCAGGCCCAATCGAAAAGCGCGACGCTAAGCTTCGTTTGAAAGGACACAAACGTGCGCTGTCCGAAGCTGGACTTCCAGCAAACTCCGAACTCATCTTTGAAGGAAATTACACTGAAGAAGATGGAAAGCTTGGTTTATTGGAGCTTATGGCTCGCGACCTACCATTTTCCGCATTAGTCTGTGCTAACGACTGGATGGCATCAGGAGCAATTAGCTGCGCGCGAGATTTGGGCATGAGCCTTCCTCAAGACCTATCAATCGTTGGTTTCGATGACAGTGTTTTCGCACATCATGTGTACCCCCGACTTACGACGGTAAGTAACCCATTTGCTGACATGGCCGAAATGTCAGCGAAATACATTTTAAACAAAGTTTATGGTCAATCTAATGAAATTAAGCGGAGCTTTGAGCCCGAACTTATAGTTCGAGAATCTACGATACAGTATGAAGGATAGGGTAAGCTCTTATTCATAGCAGTTTCCAAATGACAAACGGGAGTCTTTATATGTTTAGTAAGTGAAACTAACCAATGAAGCCCCTTAGAGGTGAAAAACTAAAATACTGAGGCTGTTCCATGTGGAACATCGCCAAATAGTGGTCTTAACCACACTACATTGAATACAGGATAAGAAGGTACTATGAAAAGTGTATTATTAAGTTGGCTGTTGCTTTGGGTCAGCGTAGGACTAGCGACAAGCGTTAGTGCCAATACAGATAGAGTTCTGGTTAATCGCGCCCTTGATGCGCTTCATCATAATGCCTCTGTAGCTAACTTTGAATCGTATTTCAGCTTGTATCACGAAAGCGCCATCTTCATTGGCACTGATGCGTCGGAAGTTTGGGATAAAGAGACGTTTAAAGCCTATGCGAAACCTCATTTCGATAAAGGTACAGGGTGGACATATCACCCTAGAGATAGACACATCTATTTTTCGCCAGAAGGCAATACAGCTTGGTTCGATGAATTGCTGGATAATAAAGGTTTAGGCGAAACGAGGGGGACTGGCGTGCTTATAAAAGTTGGCGATGATTGGAAGTTAACCCAATACCATCTAGCTATACCCATTCCTAATTCACTAGCTGACAGTGTTGCCGAGCAAATTAAAACCATGGATAGCGAAAAAGCCCCGCTTTAACACGGGGCTTTTGAGTCTTTTACTTACGTACTAATTATTAGGTATTAGATTGGGTAAGCGGCTGAATCTCCATCTCAACACGACGGTTCATAGAGCGATTTGCTGCGCTGTTGTTAGGCACTTTTGGCGAATATTCACCCATGCCTACTGTCGTAATACGTGTTGGATTTACTGAATAGTTAATCAGTAAGTTTTTAACCGCACCTGCACGACGCTCAGATAAAGACTGATTGTACTGCTCTGAGCCCGTATCGTCAGTGTGACCCTTTATCATCAATACCGTTTTTTCATAGTTGTTTACGACTTTCGCAACATCTTGAAGGACTGGGTTGAAGTTAGGGCTAATGCTAGAGCTATCTGTAGCAAAAGTAATATCACCTGGCATGATCAATCGCAGGTTATCCCCCTCACGTACCACTTGAACACCAGTGTCAGAAAGCTCGCTTCGAAGTTCTTCTTCCTGTTTATCCATGTAATTACCAATTGCACCACCAGCAATAGCACCTACCGCAGCGCCCCATGCGTAGCGACTTTTATCGTTATCGCCGGTAGCTTTACCTAATAATGCGCCTACGACTGCACCGATAGCGGCACCTTTTTGCGTATTGTTAGGGTCAGTTGCACAACCTGCCACAGTTAATGATGCAGCAATCAAACTTACAGCAAGAGTCTTTTTCATAACTTCCTCTTATTCCAATAAAAAGCCTTGTATTGAAAAGCGACAGATGTCCCTTGCCACTCTCAACAAGCTCTGTACAAAAACTTTTGTTAATTACTCAACTTATACACAAATACAGCAATTAACGTTCCACTCATAATTTGCGAGATAGCCAATACTGTATTGATACCACCATTCATATTTTAACTTAAAAAATATTACTGTTAGATCAGTGATAAACGTCGCTACTGTCGTATCATTATTTGTTGTTCTCATTAAATTCTAAGCGACATATGCTGAACGTAAGCTAAACGAAACGGTCTATTTTTCAGAATGGTGAAAGAAAGGCGTTACAACACAGTGTAAACTCTACACTGTGTTGCCAATAAGTAACGTTTTAACCAACCGAAACAGAACGCTCGAAGAATGCATTTACATCTATTTTGTAATCTGAAGCAATGACAGCTTTCGTGATACTGACGGTTTTATCTACAGATAAGTCAATATCTTTCGGGGTTAAGTAGTGACTGTTACGAACCGAATAGAAAACCTTCACTACTGGTGTGAGAGGTGAACCTTTCTGCTCGAGCACCATGGCTAACCTTTCGTTAGAGAGTAAAACTAAGCTGCCTACAGGATATACCCCTAAACATTTAATAAATTGCTGAACAAGCAATTTATCAAGTCGGTCGGGCGCATCACTCATCAAGATAGAAAAGGCTTTTTGACTCGACATACCGGCCTTGTAAACCCTATCAGCAGTAAGTGCATCGTACATATCTGCGATCGCCAGCATGCGTCCTGCTTGGCTAATATCATTACCTTTCGTTCCGGCAGGGTAGCCCAGTCCGTCTAAGCGTTCATGGTGCTCACTGATAGCCTGGATAAGCGGTGGCGCTATGTCAGTCTCCTTTAAGTAGTCTACACCGTATTTCACATGTCCTTTCATAATATCCATTTCGCTATCTGTTAAACGACCTGGTTTATGAAGAATTTCATCTGGAATTTTTATCTTGCCTAGATCATGCAGAAAACCGGCGTAGGAAAGATCTTGAACCTCTTCATCTGACATGCCTAAGAATTTGCCAAAATTCGCTAGAAGGATAGCAACGTTAAGGGAATGCTCTAATAAATAATCGTCTTTTTCGCGAATTTTAGTTAAGCAAAGCAGCGCATCAGGATTTCTATCAACCGACTCCACCAGCTTGTTTGAAAATGCTTTGGGAATACTTGCATCAAAAGGCGTTTCCTTTTGAACATTTTCAAGCAAAAGCTTTTGAATCGCTTTTCCTTGTTCATGCAGTTTAGACGCCCTTGTTAATTCTTTTTCGAGGGTGACTAGATGGGGCTTCGCTGCCTCATTTGGGCTTGCTAAATAGTCTTTAACAATAGAAGAAGATGCGCTATCGCCAATTTTGAACGCTTTTTCGGTATCTATGGCAAGAGTTTTAACGCCTTGTTTTTTCAGTGTATTAACTAAATCATTTGATGTTACGCGCCCTTGGTTTTTAACCGACAAGGTACCTTTTTGCTCTAATATTTGATGAACAAACATACCCGGTATTAGCTGATCTATCGTAATTTTTTTTATCATTTCAAATGCACAACACTGTTTTCCAAACGCTATTATATTGCTGTTGGGCAACTCTTGAACTCGCAGAAGAATTAATACTCTAACTCTACCAGTATAGTGTGTAAATCTGGCGTCCAACCAAATTCATTCATATTCACTCGGAAATTTTTTACTACAACGCCTTCTGCAGTTAAACGCTGTCGCTGCTCTTCTGCTTTTTCCGAACCCGCAGGAAAGGCAATCTTTCCATCACTGCGCAATACTCTATGCCAATTACAATCTTCACTTAATTCCCTTAAACACTTTCCCATCATTCTTGCTCTGCCTGGCAACCCGCACAAATCAGCAAGTAAACCGTAACTGACCACATGCCCTAAGGGGACGAAAGAAAGCGTTTTTTCTACGCGGGATTGTACTGCTTCATCTGGCATGTTGTATATTATCCTATCAGGTAAAATTGCATGGTTAGATAAGCGATTGCGATAAATGAACGCAGTTAGTATTGTAAAATAAGAGTAGAGAAATCAGGTAATGCGTCTTTATTGCCAAAAATGTAGATACCCCGAGACGACGTGTATTTGCGCCCATATTAACACTGTAGATACGTTGTTAAACATCATCATTCTCCAGCATGAAAAAGAAGCGTATCACGCGAAAAATACAGCAAGGCTAATCTCTTTGTGTATTCCAACAAGTCGTATTGTTCTTACAAACGATGTGCAGGCCATGCAACACTTGGAAAAGGAGTGCTCTTTAAAGCATACGGCGCTGATTTACCCCAGCGATAAAAGTATGCCGATAGAAAATACCGCCCATACAAGGTTACACCAATTCTCTACCTTGTTGTTAATTGACGGCAGTTGGAAACAAGCTTTTGGTATGGTTAAGCAGAACCCATGGCTTACCACTTTACCCGCCTTTCACTTTACTGCAGCGCCTACGTCTAATTATGCAATCCGACATACAAAATTAGAGCACGCGCTCTCTACACTCGAAGCTACTGCCTATGCGATAAGTTGCTTAGAAAAAACTGACGTCTCTGCACTTCACGAAGCACAGTGTGCCTTACAAAAACATTGGCAAGGGCCAAAGTCGCATAGAAGACAAACCTAACGCTCAGAAGGCTACAGGCTTTTCTAAGGGTTCATTGGTATAAAGCCTTTGTGCTCTTTAATTAAACTTATCCAATGGCGAATAGCGGGGTAGGCTGATAAGTCAAAGCCACCTTCATGTGCTACATGTGTATAAGCGAACAGTGAAATATCAGCAAGGCTGATAGTATCGCCTAGTAAATAAGGTGTACTGCTAAGCTGTTGCTCCATTACCTCAAGCGCTCGGTATCCACCCGCTTGCTTAGACTCATATTCCGCTTTTCTATCATCAGGCAACCCTAAATAAATATTGATGTAGCGGGCAACGGCGATATAGGGTTCGTGGCTGTACTGTTCGAAGAACTGCCACTGCAACAGTTGCGCAAAGTGGTAGGGCGAAGAGGGAATGAAGGGCGTATTAGAAGCGAGGTAATGCATGATAGCGTTCGACTCTGACAACACCCTTCCGTCATCGAGCTCAAGTATCGGAATCTTACCGTTAGGCGTCTTTTCAAGAAAGGACGGCGATCTGGTCTCTCCCTTCATAATATCAACATCAACCCATTCACAAGTTTTGCCTAACAAAGAAAGAAGCAACTCGAGTTTGTAGCAGTTTCCAGAACGTTTATCGCCGTATATTCGCACAGTGGTAATCTCTTTGACTTAACTTTTCTTACCTTATCAATGCATAGCTCAAGCGACAAACATTAAAATTTCGGGAGGCTTTTAAAGTAATTCCTTTTGTAGTGTTTATTTATAATCCACCCTTAATGAAAATATGGTGAGCATGACACCTAGTGATATTTCGGTAATCGAATTATCCATTCTATTAAGAACAATAACATCCACGAGAATGGTATTAAGGCAAGGCACGCTGCAACTCTCACTTTATCTCGCGGCGCTAATACGTGAGCTCCCATTTTAAACACGCGCTCTTTTTCACTTTCTAGCTGCTCTATCGAAACTGCCGTTTCAGACTCTTGTAGTTTTGCGTAACGTTTTATCCCATCCTCTATGCTATCTTCAAGGTGTAGAATGGCCTCTTCTCGCTCTTTTTCAAACATATTTTTAAGCTTAATTACGGGCCAAAATAAATAAAAACCGACAACGCCAGTGAAAAAAGTAACCATTAGAACGTCGATAGAAGGGATGTCTTTTTTCAACCAGAAAATAGGAAAGATAGTGAGCGCGCCCATTGCGAATATGCTGTTAGTCGTACCTAGCTTCAGGATTGTGAGTATTGATTTTAGATGATCAATGTTAGAACCAGCATGTGGTAATACTTTGCTTGTAAGATACTTAATGTTAGACGAAATCTGGAACAAGAATAAGATTGCCAAGAACCAAAAAGGCACGGCTGTCGCGGTTAAAAATAAAACATGAATTTCTTGCTTTACCGTAATCAGACCTTCAAACATGCAATACACAATCGTGATCATGATAGAAATGATAATGGCGTTAAAAATGTGGTGTTTAAACTCAACAGCAAGGTCATTACGGTGCGATGAAAACTGACTGAGCTGGTTCGTTTTTACAAGCAGTGAAATCAACGTGCTTGCAACATTTTGATGCATAAGACGTAGAGCAAACCAGAAATAGCCGGTCAGCAGCGACATACCAATTGCAGAATTAAAGTCTCGCTGAGCTCTCACTTCTCCCGCGTTAGGCCATTCTAAAGCTCCCGTAAAGTAATGTACTAAAAGAAGTAGCAGTGTGGCCAGTAAAGGAAAGAAACCAATAGAGGCTCCCTTGTGCATGTTAGAGTAGGGGTTGAGCTTCATTTATACAATTCGTTTAGTGCGGCAGCATTGCTATAGTAACCGCATGCTACGTTTTAACTTAATATCTTTAAAACGCATTAACGATAAGCTTTGTATGGCGGGATAGCAATAAAAATAAACGTATGAGAATGTGAACGTTTACTTTTCGTTCGGCAATAAAAAACCCGCCAGTAGGCGGGTTTTATCAAAGCTGTGCTTTTTATTTGCGTAACTTCTGAATGAGTCGAAGTTGTGCAATCGCTTCTGCAAGCTCGTGAGCTGCTTCTGCATAGTTAAAGTCAGCGCCTGGATTGGCGATGTGCTCTTCTGCACGTCGTTTGGCTTCTTGTGCTGCCTGCTCGTCAAGATCTTCAGCTCGAACCGCGGTATCAGCCAGTACGGTAACGTTGTCAGGTTGTACTTCTAGTACACCACCAGCAACATAAATTACTTCTTCTTCACCGTGCTGTTTAACCAAACGCACCATACCAGGTTTAATAGCAGAGATAAGTGGCGCGTGACCTGGGTTAATACCCAATTCACCTTCGCTACCTGTCACCTGAATCGATTCAACGCGTCCCGAGAAAATCGCTTTCTCCGCGCTTACTACGTCCAAATGTACTGTCATTGCCATGTGAACCTCCTGATTAGGTACGTTAGCATGATGCTAGGCTAGCTAATGCTAGCCCCGCTATTATGCTTTCTTGGCTTTCTCTAGCGCTTCTTCGATAGAACCAACCATGTAGAAGGCCTGCTCTGGAAGGTGATCGTACTCACCGTCTAGAATGCCTTTAAAACCACTGATTGTGTCTTTAAGCGATACATATTTACCAGGTGCACCAGTAAATACTTCTGCTACGAAGAACGGCTGAGATAGGAAACGCTGAATCTTACGAGCACGTGATACTACTTGCTTGTCTTCTTCAGATAGTTCGTCCATACCTAGGATCGCGATGATGTCTTTCAGCTCTTTATAGCGCTGAAGAACAGTCTGTACGCCACGTGCTACGTCATAGTGCTCTTGACCGATTACTAGTGGGTCTAGCTGACGAGACGTTGAATCTAGTGGATCTACCGCAGGGTAGATACCTAGAGACGCGATATCACGAGAAAGTACTACCGTTGCATCCAAGTGAGCAAAGGTTGTCGCTGGAGATGGATCAGTCAAGTCATCCGCAGGTACGTATACCGCTTGGATTGAAGTGATTGAACCAGTCTTCGTTGACGTAATACGTTCCTGAAGTACACCCATCTCTTCTGCAAGAGTTGGTTGGTAACCTACCGCAGACGGCATACGTCCTAGAAGTGCTGATACCTCAGTACCTGCTAGGGTATAACGATAGATGTTATCTACGAAGAAAAGAACGTCACGACCTTCGTCACGGAACTTCTCAGCCATCGTTAGACCGGTAAGTGCAACACGTAGACGGTTACCCGGTGGCTCGTTCATCTGACCGTATACAAGCGATACTTTATCAAGTACGTTTGAATCGTTCATTTCGTGATAGAAATCGTTACCCTCACGAGTACGCTCACCAACACCTGCGAATACTGAGAAACCGCTGTGCTCGATTGCGATGTTACGGATAAGTTCCATCATGTTTACGGTTTTACCTACACCAGCACCACCGAATAGACCAACTTTACCACCCTTAGCGAATGGACAAACCAAGTCGATTACTTTGATACCAGTCTCTAGTAGTTCTACCGAGCTAGACTGATCTTCGTAGCTAGGCGCTTCACGGTGAATAGACATACGCTCTTCTTCACCAATTGGGCCTGCTTCGTCGATTGGGTTACCCAATACGTCCATGATACGACCTAGTGTCTTCGTACCAACTGGAACCATGATTGGGTTACCGGTATTTTCTACTGTAAGACCACGTTTTAGTCCGTCAGTAGTACCTAGTGCGATGCCACGAACAACACCGCCACCTAATTGCTGTTGCACTTCCAGGGTTAGACCTGACAAGTCACCTTCGGTAACTCGTAGTGCGTCATAAACTCTTGGTACCGCATCTTGTGGAAACTCAATGTCCACAACGGCGCCAATGATTTGGACGACCTTACCTTGATTCATAATTTGTCCTCGTTATCTCTTTTAAACCTTTGCCTACACCGCTGCGGCACCGCTAACAATCTCACTAATTTCTTGTGTGATTGCAGCCTGACGCGCTTTGTTATATACCAGTTGTAACTCATCAATGAGGTTACCGGCGTTGTCGGTTGCTGCCTTCATGGCAACCATTCGCGCAGCTTGTTCTGACGCCGCGTTTTCTACAACACCCTGATACACCTGAGACTCAATGTAACGAACCATTAGTGCTTCCAAAATTTCTTTTGGATCTGGCTCGTAAATGTAGTCCCAACGATGTTGATATTCTTCGTCTTCTGACTTTGGCAAAGGCAATAACTGATTGATCACAGGTTTCTGTGTCATGGTGTTAACGAAGTCATTGAATACCAAGAATACTCGGTCAATTTGTCCTTCGTCGTACGCTTTAAGCATAACGCGTACAACACCCACTACATCGCTCACAGACGGCTTGTCACCTAAACCAGATTCAGCAGCAAGCAATTTGCCACCAAAGCGGTTGAAGAAACTGCACGCTTTTGAACCTAATGCAGCGAAATCCACTTCTACACCCTGTTCACGCCATTTTTTGACGTCTTGGGTGACGAGCTTAAATTCATTGGTGTTCAAGCCACCACATAAGCCTCGGTCAGTGGAAATCACAATGTAACCGACGCGCTTGACTTCACGCTCTTCCAAATATGGATGGCGATATTCAAGGTTACCGTTTGCAATGTGACCAATCACTTTAAGCATATTTTGTGCATATGGACGGCCAGAAGCCATACGTTCCTGCGCCTTTTTCATTTTAGACGCAGCAACCATTTCCATCGCACTGGTAATCTTTTGAGTATTTTTGATACTCCCAATCTTACCTTTTATTTCTTTACCGCTGGCCATGACTATCTCTCCGATTACTCAACGAATTGCGCTGGTGGTTAAACACCAGCACCATTGATTACCAAGTTTGTGTCGCTTTAAAGTTTGTTAAAGCGTCGTTCAACTTAGAGGCAATCTCGTCGTTGTAGTTACCTGATTCGTTGATAGTCTTCATAAGGTCAGCGTGTTCGCTGTTCATGTAAGAGTGAAGAGCGGCTTCAAAATCTAGGATTTTGTTAAGCTCGATACCCTTAAGGAAACCTTTTTCTACCGCGAACAGAGATACACCCATGTTAGCAATTGATAGTGGAGCGTACTGCTTCTGCTTCATTAGCTCAGTTACGCGCTCACCGTGCTCAAGTTGCTCACGAGTTGCATCATCAAGGTCAGAAGCAAACTGCGAGAACGCCGCAAGTTCACGATACTGAGCTAGGGCTAGACGGATACCGCCACCCAATTTCTTGATGATTTTAGTCTGTGCAGCACCACCAACACGAGATACCGAGATACCAGCGTTAACCGCTGGACGGATACCTGCGTTAAACAAGTCAGTTTCTAGGAAGATCTGACCATCGGTAATTGAGATTACGTTAGTTGGTACGAATGCAGATACGTCACCAGCTTGCGTTTCGATAATTGGAAGCGCAGTCAATGAACCTGTCTTACCTTTCACTTCGCCGTTTGTGTAACGCTCAACGTATTGTTCGTTTACACGTGCAGCACGTTCTAGTAGACGCGAGTGAAGGTAGAATACGTCACCTGGATAAGCTTCACGGCCTGGTGGACGCTTAAGTAGTAGTGAGATTTGACGGTAAGCAACAGCTTGCTTAGACAAATCATCATATACGATTAGCGCGTCTTCACCGCGGTCACGGAAGTATTCACCCATAGTACAACCAGAGTAAGGCGCTAGGTATTGAAGCGCTGCAGACTCAGAAGCAGATGCTGCCACCACGATAGTGTGGTCTAGTGCACCGTGCTCTTCTAGCTTACGTACTACGTTAGCGATAGTAGATGCTTTCTGACCAACCGCTACGTACACACATTTAATGCCTGTACCTTTTTGGTTGATGATAGCGTCAACAGCCATTGCTGTTTTACCACACTGACGGTCACCGATGATAAGCTCACGCTGACCACGACCTACTGGGATCATGGCATCAACTGACTTATAACCAGTTTGTACTGGCTGGTCTACCGATTGACGCTCGATTACGCCAGGTGCAATTTTTTCAACTGGCTCGAAACCAGCTGCGTCGATTGCGCCTTTACCATCAATAGGCTCACCTAGTGTGTTAACAACACGACCAAGAAGTGCGTTACCTACTGGTACTTCAAGAATACGGCCAGTAGATTGTACTTTATCGCCTTCTTTAAGGTCCGCATAAGGACCCATAACAACTGCACCTACAGAGTCTCGCTCAAGGTTTAGTGCAATTGCGTAACGGCTTCCAGGAAGCTCAATCATTTCACCCTGCATTACATCTGCAAGGCCATGAATGCGGATAATACCGTCAGTTACTGCGACGATAGTACCTTCATTACGTGCTTCACTGCTTACATTGAACTGTTCAATTCTTTTCTTGATCAGTTCAGCAATTTCAGTGGAATTAAGTTGCATGCTCTTATCCCCGTTATGCTTGCAACGCGTCTGCTAGACGGTTCAATTTCGACTTTACGGAACCATCAATTACTGTATCGCCGGCATTTATTACCATTCCAGCGATCAGGGCAGGGTCCACGTTACAATTAAGCTTCACTTTACGTGCCAAACGTTTTTCCAAAGATGCTACCAATTCATTTGTTTGGGCATCGGTCAGCGTAGATGCTGAGGTTACGTCCACTTCTACTTCTTTATCGTAATCTGCTTTAAATGCATCGAACAAAGTAGAAATTTCAGGCAACGCGGCTAAACGTTTATTTTCAGCCAAAACCTTTACTAGATTTTGGCCGTGTTCGTCGAGTTGCTCACCGCACACATTATTAAAAATGTCGGCAAGTGAATCAGCGGCAACAGCACCAGTTAACAACTGGTGCATCTCTTCATTCGCTGCTACTTCACCTGCAAAGGCAAGCATTTCCTGCCATTTCGCAACGGCATTTTTTTCGACAGCAAAATCGAAAGCAGCTTTAGCATAAGGACGAGCAACGGTAGTCAATTCAGACATGGCTCATCTCCCAATTAAAGCTCAGCGACAAGTTTTTCAACAATGTCGTTTTGTGCGTTAGCATCGATTTCACGTTGTAAGATTTGCTGTGCGCCAGCTACTGCAAGTGCAGAAACCTGCTTGCGCAAATCTTCTTTGGCACGATTGCGTTCAGCTTCAATCTCGGCATAACCAGAAGCGATAATTTTTTCGCGTTCCGCATGGCCTTTTTGCGTTTCTTCGTCAACCAATTGGTTGGCACGCTTTTTAGCCTGCTCGATAATTTCAGCTGCTTGCGCTTTCGCATCTTTCAATTGCTCAGTAGCTTTCGCTTGAGCAAGCTCTAGGTCTTTCTCTGCACGTTCAGAAGCTTCAAGCCCATCGGCAATTTTCTTCTGACGTTCTTCAATCGCTGCCATTAGTGGAGGCCATACATATTTCATGCAGAACACCACGAACACAGCGAAGGCGATTAATTGACCAATAAAAGTGGCGTTAAAATTCACAATCGCCCCTCCTCTTAAAGTTCGCTAAAAAAGTGTTTAGTAAAATTAGGCACCAACAGCGAACAATAGGTATAGAGCGATACCAACACCGATCATCGCGATGGCGTCGATAAGACCCGCTACGATGAACATCTTAACTTGTAGTTGAGGTGCTAGTTCAGGCTGACGAGCAGCAGATTCAAGGAATTTACCACCTAGTAGACCGAAACCAATAGCGGTACCAAGGGCACCAAGACCAATCAGTAGTGCAACAGCGATGTATAACATTTACGTCTCCGATTTAAGTTAAATTTAAAGTTAATGTTTAAAAGTCAAACTCTGTAAAAAACGGTGCCGATTTAAAACTAGGATCGACACCCGTTAATGCTTAGTGGTCTTCACACGCCAAGCTTAGATACACGATGGTAAGCATCATGAAAATAAACGCTTGAAGCGGAAGAACCAGAATATGGAATACAGCCCACATAAAGTGCAGTGGAAGCTGGAAGTAACCAATGGTCGCAATCAGGATAAAGATTAGCTCACTGGCGTATAAGTTACCGAACAAACGCAGTGCTAGTGAAAGCGGACGCGCAAGCAGTGTAACCGTCTCAAGAATGAAGTTCACCGGAATAAAGATTGGGTGACCGAAAGGCTGCATAGTAAGCTCTTTCGCAAAACCGCCGATACCTTTCATCTTGATTGAATAGAAAAGAATAAGGATAAACACGCCTGAAGCCAGTGCGAACGTCAAGTTAAGGTCAGTGGTTGGTACTGCCTTGTTGTAAACGTCGTGAGGGTCCATACCAAAAGCAGCTTGGCCAATAAGACCAGAAACCCATGGAATCAAATCAACTGGCACAAGGTCCATAAGGTTCATAAGCAATACCCATACGAAAATGGTTAATGCTAATGGCGCGATGAGCGCGCTTTTGCCATGGAAGGTGCTTTTCACGTTGTCGTCAACAAACTCAACAACAAGCTCAACGAACGCCTGCATCTTGCCAGGTACGCCGGTTGTAGCTTTTGAAGCCACGCTTCTAAAGATGATTAAGAAAAGAAGACCAAGACCGATAGACCATGCCAGTGTATCAACATGCCATGCCCAAAAACCAGCATCAGAACACGCTTTGTTAAAAGCAATTCCATTGTCAGTTGAGCACATGGTGGCATTGGTCAAGTGGTGCTTGATGTATTCTGAGGTAGTATATTCAGATGCCATTGTTTAACCCAAGTTGTAAAGTGTAAAAATTTGGTGACTGGTTCTTTTGTCTCAATCGGTCGAATACGTTGTTTTCGTTATCGCAACGCCTCGCGCTGTCTTTATTCTTTCGTACCGTAATGAAACATGGCTAGCCCGTGGCTAGCGGTTGTAATCACAAATGCCATGAAAATTTCTAATGGCGTGGCGTTTAAACCTTTAAAAGCAATTACAAATAAAATGATTGTCAGTGCCAGCTTCAATTTTGAGCCTTGGCTAAAACTCCGTGCAACAAGGTCGTTTTTACTCGCACCTGCGTATCGAAACGCAAAAGCCATAAAAACACTATTGGGCAGGATACTGATTAAAGCGCCTGCTGCTGCCGACATAGCGGAATGACTTCCACCCGCGGCACCTGCGATGATCGTAACGAATAGGGCCGTGACAGCCTGAAAAAGTAGCCCTTTTTTTGCGAGGTCTAACCCGCGCTTTGCTAACTTGTTCGTCACTTTTACTCGCCGCTTGTTCACGTCTTACAAAAAGCGTCAGAAGTATACTGTTTTACCGACAATTTTCAACAGTACAACGCTTTTTGAAAGTTATTCTGAAAATTTTCTATTGCTATAACCGGAAAGGAGAGTGTCCGCTATTTGCACCGGACAGCGATTCGATTGCGGATAGGCAAGGAAATCATCTCAATTTATATTAATTTAAATTATTGAATTTTAGAGATAATTCCATCTAATTGTTCAAGATCGCTAAAGCTAATCGTGAGCTTACCTTTGCCTTTAGCGTTGTGGTCAATAACCACTGGCGTGCCTAAATTTTCTGAAAGTCGAGTCATAAGATTTTGAACGTCAGGATCAACTTTTTTCTCAGGCTTTGGCTTTGCGGGCTCTAATAGCTTTTTAACGAGCTTTTCGGTGTCGCGTACGGTAAGGCCTTTACCCGATACCACTTGCGCTGTTTCTGACTGAGTTTCGCCTTCTAAAGCCAAAAGGGCGCGAGCGTGTCCCATCTCAATATCACCGTGTTCTACTAGCAATTTTACATCGTCGTTTAGATTGTTCAGGCGTAGTAGGTTAGTTACGGTTGTACGAGATTTACCCACCGCTTCTGCCACTTCTTGATGAGTTAGCGCAAATTCGCTCATTAAGCGGTCTAACGCCTGCGCTTCTTCCATTGCGTTAAGATCTTCGCGCTGAATATTTTCGATAAGAGCAATGGCAACGGCAGCTTCATCAGGTACGTTTTTGACTAAACACGGTACTTCATCTAGCTGCGCTAGCTGTGAAGCGCGCCAGCGGCGCTCACCGGCAATTATCTCAAAGCGGTGCTCATCCACTTTTCTCACAACAATAGGCTGAATGATGCCTTGCGCACGAATGGACGACGCCAATTCTTCTAGCGCCTCAGGTGACATGTCTTTACGAGGCTGATATTTCCCCGGCACTAAGTATTCAATAGGCAGTTTGCTTAACTCACCGTTTGTTGAATTAACCTCGGCAGCATCTTGTTCTTTTTGAGCAGATGATTGGCTGGTTGCGAGTAGCGCATCTAAACCGCGGCCAAGGCCTCTTTTACGTGCTGACATAGTGTCCTCTATGGCATGTGCTGATGGTATTCAGCTTATTATCGTTTAACTTGCTTTTGCCTGTGTAGGCGTTGTTTTGTCCCTACGACGCAAAATTTCGCCCGCTAATGCGAGGTAAGCTTTTGCACCTGTCGACGACTTATCATAGTACATCGCTGGCGTGCCAAAACTCGGGGCTTCAGCAAGGCGAACGTTACGCGGAATAACCGTGCGATAAACTTGCTCGCCAAAGTGGCGCTTCAATTGCTCCGAAACGTCGTTAGCAAGGCGGTTGCGCGGGTCGTACATAGTACGCAATACGCCTTCAATCTTCAATTCAGGATTCACCACCGATGCTAATTTTTGAATAGTGTCCATGAGGGCAGTTAACCCTTCTAGCGCGTAATATTCGCACTGCATAGGCACCATCACTGAATCTGCGGCGGCCAATGCGTTAACGGTTAGTTGGTTGAGTGAAGGCGGGCAGTCAATAAAAACAAAGTCGTAGTAATCCATCACAGGCTTCAAAGCATTGCGAAGTCGTACTTCACGGGCAAACATTTCCATCAACTTGATTTCGGCCGCGGTAACATCACCGTTGGCAGCAATGAGATCGTATTTGCCACTGGTCGCTTTAACAATCACCTCGTTGATAGGTTTTTCTTCAATCAACAATTCGAATGCCGTGGATTCCACTTCGTATTTGTCTACGCCGCTTCCCATTGTGGCATTGCCTTGTGGATCGAGATCAATAAGCAACACTTTGCGTTTCGTTGCTGCCATTGACGCTGCCACGTTAACTGCGGTGGTTGTTTTGCCAACTCCACCTTTTTGATTCGCGATCGCGATTACCTTAGCCACGTTAGATCCTGTTCTCGTCTATTTCTATTCTTCGGCTATTTCTTTTTTAGCCAAACCAGATGTCGTTCGCCTACCAAATTTGGCACAGTGAGGTTTTCCGTTTTGCTCACATGGAAGTGATCACTCACTTCGTCTATCTCATCTTGTGGAAACTGACCTTTAAGCGCCAAAAACTGACCTTGTGAATCTACCAGATGTTGGCACCAGTGCAACATATCTTTTAGTGAAGCGAAAGCGCGGCTTAACACAATATCGTAAGGCGTGTCGCCATTATGCTCTTCAACACGGCTTTGCACGGGTGTTACGTTCGTTAAACCTAGCGTATGCACACATTGGGTCATGAATCGCACGCGTTTACCCAACGAGTCGAGTAACGTAAATGTCTTTTCGGGAAAAGCAATAGCCAGCGGCATGCCTGGAAGACCAGGGCCAGTACCAACATCTATGATATTGTTTCCATCTAAAAATGGCACTATGGCTAACGAGTCTAGAATGTGCTTCACCATCATTTGCTTAGGATCGCGCACAGATGTGAGGTTATACGCCTTGTTCCATTTATCCATAAGCAACACATAATCAACAAGTTGCTGTTGTTGCTTATCACTTAACTCAAGTGAGAGGGCGTCTAGTCCAGAGACCAAAATGGTGTGCAATTCTTGCTGTATAGTCATCAAAAAGTCTGTCTGTTCACGTTGAAATCTTTAGCTTAAATCAGTTTTTAACATAAACATTAGCGGCGAACCGCAATCTGTTCTATGCATTTGTCACACTTTTTCCATTGTTAATCAACGCGACCTCTTCACGTACAAAACAAATGTACGTTGAGTAGAGCCAGCCAAATGCTAGTAAAAGAGAACAATTGAACTGTATGAAAAGCGCCTAGTTTTTCTAGTTTTCGCATAGTTTAGGCTAATATGACTAGCATAATACGCGAATAAATAGGAAAAACTAAGCGCTGCGAGTAGCTTGATGAATCAAGCGCGTGTTTTACGCACTAATTTTCTCTTGCTTGCGCAACATGCCGTGTTTTTTAAGGTAAACCAACAGCAAAGAAATGGCCGCAGGCGTGATACCAGAGATACGCGAGGCCTTACCGATTGTTTCTGGTCTAGCTTCGGTTAACTTTGCTACAACCTCGTTCGACAAGCCAGAAATCTTGCTGAAGTCCATATCAACCGGAAGCAGCGTGTTTTCATGTCGCTGCGTTTTCGCGATTTCATCCATTTGACGGGCAATGTAACCGGCGTACTTAATTTGAATTTCCACTTGCTCTGCAGCAATCGGATCTTCAAGACCTGGGCCAACACTTTCAATTTCCATTAACTGGCTGTACGTCATTTCAGGTCTGCGGATCAGCTCTTCAAGAGAATGTTCACGACTCACCGGGTTTTTCAGCATGGTATTAAGTTCAGGCGTTGCCGTGTGATCAGGGTGGATCCACTGACCGCGTAAACGCTGTAGCTCACTTTCTACCGCTTCCATCTTGTCATTAAATTTCGCCCAGCGCGTATCATCAACAAGACCAATCTCTCGTCCCATTGCGGTTAAGCGGCTATCGGCATTGTCTTCACGAAGCAGTAATCTGTATTCAGCGCGGCTAGTGAACATGCGGTACGGCTCTTTCGTACCCATGGTGGCTAAGTCGTCGATTAGTACGCCCATGTATGCCTGATCGCGGCGTAAAATCATCGGATCTTTTTCTTGAACTTGTAGCGCTGCGTTTGCGCCTGCTACCAACCCTTGCGCACCCGCTTCTTCATAACCAGTGGTACCATTGATCTGGCCAGCGAAGAACAAACCTTTGATAAATTTGGTTTCAAGGGTTTGTTTTAAATCCCGTGGATCAAAGAAATCATATTCAATCGCATAACCCGGGCGAACGATGTGCGCATTTTCAAAACCTTTGATCGAGCGGACAAGATTCATCTGTACATCAAATGGCAAACTAGTTGAAATACCATTTGGATAAACTTCAATGCTGTTTAAACCTTCTGGCTCAACAAAAATTTGATGCGAAGACTTGTCAGCAAAGCGTGTGATCTTATCTTCAATGCTTGGGCAATAACGCGGACCAATACCCTCGATAACGCCAGTAAACATTGGAGAGCGATCTAATCCACCGCGGATAATATCGTGAGTTTTTTCATTGGTATGGGTGATGTAACACGGGATCTGGGTAGGGTGCATACTTCTATCACCCATAAACGAGAATACCGGCGTTGGATTGTCACCAGGCTGAGGTTGCATCACAGAAAAATCCAATGAGCGTGCATCAAGTCTTGCTGGCGTCCCCGTTTTTAAGCGCTCAACGCGAAATGGGAGCGCACGAAGTCTTTCTGCAAGAGCAATAGACGGCGGATCGCCCGCACGACCGCCGCGATAGTTCTCAAGACCAATGTGAATGGTGCCGCCAAGGAAGGTGCCTACTGTGAGCACAACTGACTTAGCTTTAAATTTCAGCCCCATTTGCGTAACCACACCGCAAACCTGATCGTTTTCAACAATAAGATCATCAACGCTTTGTTGGAATAACGTCAGGTTTTCTTGGTTTTCAACAATGTCACGAATAGCATTTTTATACAGTGTGCGATCAGCTTGTGCACGGGTAGCACGAACTGCTGGGCCCTTTGAAGAGTTCAATGTTCTAAATTGAATTCCACCTTTGTCGATGGCCAGCGCCATAGCGCCGCCTAACGCATCGATTTCTTTTACAAGATGGCCTTTACCGATCCCGCCAATTGCTGGGTTACAGGACATCTGGCCGATCGTTTCGATATTGTGAGTAAGCAAAAGGGTATTTGCTCCCATGCGAGCAGCTGCAAGCGCTGCCTCTGTACCTGCATGTCCACCACCTACAACGATGACATCAAATGCTTCAGCATAAAACATGGTTAAACCTCACTATTAACTTACGATAAGCCGATTAAAAAACTAATTTTTCTCAAGTAAAGACTGTCGAAAAAAGGGCGCGTATTTTATCTGACTTATTGCATAAAGAAAATGATTAAATTTTCCTCAAAACTTGTTTTTAAAAAGGTGTGATCGAATTATAAGATCTTAAGATCTCTTTTAGATCTGTTTATTTTTACTTTTATTAGGATTATGAAGATCTGTGGGTAACCGATCAAAGGACATAAAGATCATCAAGTTACGCGATCAATAACATTGGGAAACCCCGATCCATAACCCTACTTCAAACTTGTGTATAAATAGCCTTTTTATCCACACCCTGATTTGTTTTAAAAGTTATACTTTTTTGGATCAAAGCTTATACACAGTGGTTTGTAGGATCCTATCCACAGGGGTGATCAAGATGTGATCCAACTGGGGATAAAATGTTTGCTATTTATGTATTCTGATCAAAAGATCGTGTAGTTACGTGCGTTATAGCGTGATCACATTGTGGAGGAGATCTTTTCCAAAAGCTGTGATTAGATCTTCCGATCGCTTTAATCATGACCTTTAAAAAAGTTCGCGCTTTTAAGAATGACAAAGTTATTTTTCCAAAAAAGCTCATTTTTCAGGAGAAAAATATGAAAGTCGACCAAAATTCCGTCTCTTTTACGACGAAGAAGTGGCCTTGCAAGAATGCTTATTTGTTTAACTGGAGGAGATCGTTGAGTGTATCTATTGATTGAAAGAGTATCGTTTTAGTAAAACAGGTGATCAACAGACTAACTGATCCACTTTCACTTAGCGTAAACTGTTAAGTGAATGAGCGTTATGAAGGATAAAGCGACGTATGGGCAATATTTGAAAAGGGCGAAAACCAGGTGCTGTTAGCGCACCTGGTTAGGTTGATAGCGTGGCTGTGCAACAGAACTTTGCATATCTTCTTGTTCGATAGTTAGGCCTTCACGGCGGCTTGGGCCTTGGAATCGAACCTTGTAAGTGTCGTACTCTTTAATCGATTCGAAACAATAACGACCAAGGGCATTTTCTAGTTCGGCTAAGTTGTGATTAGTGATTAAGATACAGTTTTTCTTGTTCACTAAGCGCTGTCTGAGTAAGTTCCCAAACCAACTCTGTGCGTTTTTCTTAAGTGCTGATTCGTTGACACAGACCTCATCTAAAATAAGCAAATCTACGTCTAAAAGCTCTTGGTTAATTTCTCTGAAACGCTGACTAGCATTATCGGTAGCTGAGAAATCAAAAGAAAAGTTGCGCATTTCGAGCAGAGTCGAAAGCTGACGGTATAGCACAGAGATCTCATATTGCTCGATAAGTTGATGGGCAATAGCACCTGCAATATGAGATTTACCGCGACCATAATCGCCATAGAAAATCATCATATGAGAGCCACTTTGGCGCCACGCTGGATCGTCATGAGCAGCAATAAACGACTGTGCAATAGAAACCGCTTCTATGACATCGTCACTGTCTTCCACCAAGTTGGCAAACGTCCACTTCGGATTTAAGTCAGAACGGCCATGGATAGCTTCTACACGCGCTTTTTTACTGCGCTGCTGTAGTTGTGACACTTCCTCGTTAGCTTTCGCTTCATACTGCTTGCGCAGCGTTTTGTAGTCGATGTACTCACCATTGGGATCGACATCTTTTTTTAGCGCTTTAGCAAGATTAGCAATTTTGTCAGTTATACGATCCATAATGAATTAACTCTTCTTTGTTGTGGCATACTTTTCAACCAGCTTTCTTGCATTATCATCTGCTTCTATGCCGGCTGCAACTTTCACTTGCTGCGTTCCTACCACTTTTGTTGGAGCATAGCCTGAAGCCAAGCGCTTTCTCTTGATATTGTTAGCGAATTTTTGCGTCCATTGAAATTCACTAAACACAGAACTCGGTCTTCCCAACCAGTAGGCGATGAATTCACCCACCTCATTATCATCGAATGTTTTGTCGATAATACCAAGTAGGGAGGCCATTTCTTCAAACAGCGCTTTATTAGGCGTCCAATGTGGGCTCATGGCACTATGACGAGAATGGAGCTGTTCAAAGTCTGACTGTGGCTCGCTTAAAAGCGGAAGAAGAAGGGTTTTCCCATTAATTGTGTGTTCAAGGTCAAGCTCAAGGGGCAGGGCTACCAAACCCACTTGTTCTAGCTGCCTTACTAAACTGTTGACCTGGCGTCCACGCTGATATGGTTCTTCTTTGCCGTCGCCGTTTAGTAAATTTAATAGCTGCTTGTAATCAATAGGCGCGGACGATGTGGTCGCTGAATTCGCATTCGGGCGAAGGCCTAGTAAATAAAGGACCCTACAGTCGTTAGAAAGAGGGGACTGTAATGCAGCGAGTTCAGCTTGGGTAAGATTGCTGTTCATAGTGCAATGTCCACATTGATGGTGTTGTTAAGCATTTGCCAGCTTTTCTTCAAACCATTCTACTGCAGCATCTTCAGGAATAGGATGTTCAAGCACATCGATGTAAAGGGCATCAGTGATTAATGTACCACCAGCGTTTTTTATGTGCTTCTCCATTTCTTTCGCACCGAAACAAAAGGTGTCGTAGCTGGTGTCGCCCAGACCAATAACGTAGGCGTTAACTGAGCTTAGATCAGCATGTTCTAGCTGTTTTGCAAACGGTTGGATATTGTCAGGTAGTTCACCTGCACCATGGGTAGACGTACATACGATCCACGTTGAATCTGTATTGATTTCTTCTAAACTCGGTTCAGCATGAATAGTGTGTGTGTGTCCGCTTGCATCAAGTTTTTCTGCAATGGCATCTGCCACGTACTCTGCGGCACCTAACATGGTGCCAACAATTATTTCAAAGTGCTTGCTCATTAATGGGTTACTTCTCTATTTACAATTGTCGTCATAACGCAAGTAAGTCTTATCCGTTAGGTTATTTACCATCTTACTTAACACTTTATTGGTTACGCTACTTGCCGATACAGAACGACGAAAAAATCTTGCCAAGGAGATCGTCGGATGTGAACTCACCAGTTATCTCACATAGCGCCTGATGAGCCAAACGTAACTCTTCAGCCAATAATTCACCGGCCATGGCGTCATGTAGCTGCTGTTCACCTGTGCTTACATAGCTGTAGGCTTGATCAAGTGCATCTATGTGTCGTCTTCGCGCAATAAACTGACCTTCGGTGGTCGTATCAAAGCCCATAGTTTTCGCTAAATGTGCTTTTAGCGTATCGACACCGCTACCTTCTTTAGCAGATAAGTTGATCACTGAGATATCGCCTTGTTCGGTAGCAACCGTGCTTTGTCCGATATCTAAGGTACTTAAGTCCGCTTTATTGCGCACCACTGTAACCGGGATCCCTTGTGGCAAGCGCGCCATAAATTCTGGCCAAATTTCATAAGGGTCGATAACTGACGTTGCGGTAGAATCCACAACAAACAATACATGGTCAGCTTCGTTAATAGCTTGCCAAGCACGCTCAATGCCTATTTGCTCTACTTTATCTGGGCTTTCACGAAGACCAGCAGTATCGATAATATGCACCGGCATACCATCAATGTGAATGTGCTCTTTGAGTACATCGCGTGTAGTACCGGCAATATCAGTAACAATAGCGCTGTCCCGTCCTGCTAAGGCATTTAGCAAACTCGATTTACCCGCATTAGGACGCCCCGCAATCACCACCTGCATACCTTCGCGCAGCAAGGTTCCTTGCTTGGCTTGCTCGCGCACTTTAGTAAGACTCTGCATGATGGCGCTCAAATCACCCGATACTTTTCCATCAGACAAAAAGTCGATTTCTTCTTCAGGAAAGTCAATAGCGGCCTCTACGTACATACGCAGGTGCACGATTTGGTCAGATAACGTTTGAATTTGTGTAGAAAACTCACCCTGTAGCGAGCGAAGTGCACTTTTCGCTGCCTGTTTCGAGCTTGCATCAATTAAATCGGCAATTGCTTCTGCCTGTGCAAGGTCTAATTTATCATTCAAAAAGGCCTGTTCACTGAATTCACCCGGATTGGCCAAGCGAGCATGACCTGTAGCTAGTACAGCATCAATCAGCATATCCATCACTACCTGACCGCCATGGCCCTGTAACTCAAGTACATCTTCTCCGGTAAACGAATTTGGACCTTTGAAAAATAGGGCTATGCCTTGATCTATTACACTGTTATTGGCGTCAACAAACGGTGTATAGGTTGCAATACGTGGTGTCAACGCGCTAGGTACTAATGCCTCAGCAATAGCTTTAGCTTTTGGACCTGATACGCGCACTATACCTACGCCTCCACGACCTGGCGCCGTGGCCTGTGCCGTAATAGTGTCGGTAGAAAGGGTGAGTGATTCCATAAATTAGTCGCGGAAGTTCTTAAATTGGAAAGGTTGACCTAAATTCGATTCTTTTACGAGTGCAATTACTTGCTGTAAATCATCGCGCTTTTTACCAGTTACGCGAAGCTCTTCACCTTGAATAGCGGTTTGGACTTTAATTTTGGCGTCTTTAACCAGCTTTACAATTTTCTTTGCCGTTGGTTGTTCAATCCCTTCTTTAAACGCAATGGTTTGGCGATAGGTTTTACCGTGAGCGTCATAAGGCTTCACATCCATCGAAGAGGTGTCTACATTGCGCTTAGACATTGCCGTTCTAAACATACTTTCCATTTGCTGAAGTTGGAATTCAGCTTCAGCTTTCATAACCACGGTTTTATCTTTGTATTCAAAGCTGGCATCGATGCCGCGAAAATCAAAACGCGTTGATAGCTCTCGGCTTGCGTTCTCGGTGGCGTTACGAACTTCTTCCATGTTGATTTCTGAAACAATATCAAATGATGGCACAGGTTAATCCTCTATCTTTTAAGACAAAACAGCCCGCATAGGCGGGCTGTATAATTCATTGATCAGCGTGTTATTTACTGCTGATGCCCCGCTTCTCCATGGAAGCATAAATCATTTTGGCTTGAACCAAGGTAATCACGTTACTTACTAGCCAGTATAGTACCAGACCTGCAGGGAACCACAGGAAGAAAACACTCATTGCTACCGGCATCCACTGCATGATTTTTTGCTGCATTGGATCAGTAATGGTGGTCGGCTGAAGCTTTTGCAATAGGTACATACTTGCGCCTGTTAGGATAGGCAGTACAAAGTATGGGTCCTTTGTAGAAAGGTCAGTGATCCAAAGCACAAAGTCTGCATGGCGAAGTTCAACACTTTCCATCAGTACCCAATAAAGGGCTAGGAAGATAGGCATTTGCAGAAGAAGGGGTAAACAGCCGCCCATTGGGTTTACCTTTTCTTTGCGGTATAGCTCCATCATGGCTTGTGACATTTTCTGTCTATCATCGCCAAAGCGGTCTTTAAGCTGTTGCATTTTAGGCGCTAGGTTGCGCATGCGCGCCATTGATTCATATTGTTTCTTGGTTAGCCAATACATTGCGCCTTTCACTACAATAGTGATAAGGATAATTGCCACACCCCAGTTATTAACTAAGCTATGCAAGAAGGTAAGCAGGGCAAACAGCGGTTGTGAAATCCAAAATAGAATGCCGTAATCAACAGTCAGGTCTAAACCGCGAGCAATCTTGGCGAGCTTATCTTGGTCTTTCGGGCCCATGTATAGGGTAGACGCAATCGTTTTAGTTTCACCAGGAGCAACACTTTCAGAAGGTGATAACACACCAATTACTGCGTACTGATTTTTTAAGTTACGTGAATAAAGCGTATTGGTTTGTTCTTGTGAAGGTACCCATGCTGACACAAAGTAATGTTCAAGCATGCCAACCCAACCCGCTTTTGTGGTTTCGCGAAGGTTGTCATCTTCAATCTCGTCAAATGAGTATTTCTGATAGCGGTCATCTTCCGTTGAATAAGCGGCACCACGGTACGTTGGCATAAACATGTTACCGTCGTCTTCAAACTCCATCACTTGCTTAAGCTGTGCATACGGCTGAACCGTTGCCGCGCTGCCGGTACCATTTTCAACGCTATAGCTTACGTTTACGTCGTAGTGACCTTTTGTAAAAGTGAAGGTTTTGGTGATAGCCAAGCCCTGATTGTTTTTCCAAGTAAGAGGAATAACAAGGGTGTCGCCCGTCATTTCATAGAATTCGCTTTGCGCGTTATAGACAGGGCGGCCACTGCTGCTTGCATCTGGACCTTGTGCGCCAATAAGACCGCTTTGAGCAACATACAGACCGTTGCCAGAACGAAGCAGGCTGTAAGGAATGTCTGAACCTTGCTCTACTGGAAACTTAAGTAAGTCTGCTGATACTACATCACCGCCTAACAAATCGATGCGTAAATCAAGCGTATCGGTTTTTACTTCAATAATACGGTTTGTGTTTTGCGCCGCAGCAATAGGCTGTGCAGCGGGCACGCTATCACTGCTAGGTACATCTTCACTACCATTGTCGTCAAATGAAGGTACACCTTGTGATGTTTCTTGCGTTTGTTGTTGCTCAACAGGCACAACTGGCTGCGGCCCATAATCTTTTTGCCATGATTGCCAAAGCAAAAAGCTAACTAGCGCTAGGCCAATTATCAGAAAACTACGTTGCGATTCCATAGAGGTCTCTTTATTTTGAGTGTTTATCTTGTTGTTTTTCCGGCACTGGATCATATCCGCCGGCATGCAAAGGGTGGCATTTTAATATGCGTTTAATAGATAACCAACCGCCTTTTACTAATCCGTGTGTTTTTAATGCGTCTATAGCATACCAAGAACAAGAAGGATGGAAACGACATCGTTGCCCTAACATAGGGGAAATGAACCATTGATAAAATTTTATCAAGGCCAAAGGCACAGCAATTAAGAGTTGCCGCAACGCTTGTTTAATTTTTTCCATAGCTTGTCCAATGTAGCGAAAACTTCTTGGTTGCTAAGGTTGTCAGCGCCTGACTTACCAATAACGATAATATCGACATTGGGTAAGTTGTGCTGCTTGTGCCGAAAACTTTCTCTGACTAATCGCTTCAATCGATTTCTATCGTGTGCTTTACGGATACGTTTTTTAGCAAGCGTAATACCCAAACGAGGATTAGAGAGTGTATTTTTTCTAGCTAGAACAGTAAAAGAGGGGGATACAGCAGGGGTTGCGTCATCAAACACATAGGTAAAGTGGGTGGGAGTTAACAGACGTAACTCCCTTGAAAAATTATTCTCACCCACTTTTGGCGTCTTTCTAATTAAGCAGAAAGACGAGCGCGGCCTTTTGCACGGCGAGCTGCTAGTACTTTACGACCATTTTTAGTCGCCATACGAGCACGAAAACCGTGAGAACGCTTGCGCTTTAGATTGCTCGGTTGAAATGTTCTTTTCATGACCAAAGTCTCACTTATATTTAGTTAAACATAGGCGTTTTTGGTAACACATTATACTGTTGCCAGAACAATGTGGTGTTTTCACCAGAAAAGCCCATCGAAAAAGGACGCTGAATTCTAGAGATCTCGGGGCCTGCTGTCAATGCATATTCTTGCTTTTCGGACGAATAAGTGAACAATTTATGCTGTTTTTTGAACGATAACACTGTTTTTTACACACTTTACTTGTGAATAACGCATGAGATTGGCCTAGGTTATCCACAATAAATTGTGTAAAACGTAACGCTAAGCATAATTTGCAAGGTGATCTAGCGGTTTTTATATTGAAATTTAGAATGATTTTTTCTTGTCATAGTTATATTTGATCTAAAGCTTAACTTTTATTAAATCAATGGCTTGCGCATTTGATCGAAAAGATCGATCGAGATCGCCATTTACATTATGTTGATAACGTAAGATAATCCACAGCGAATAAAACGAAAACTTAAATTTCTCGCTACTACTCTACACCTCCAACGCTATTTTCTTCTAATGGCGCGCTTCAGTGCCTGCTATTCTATGCTTGGCTTTCAAAAGGGTGGTTTTTTAGCGAGTTAAGGGAGCTAACAACGTACCATGTCCTTGTGGAACCAATGTCTTGAAAGACTGCGTCAAGAACTACCTACGCAGCAATTTAGTATGTGGATACGACCGCTTGTTTGTGAAGAGCAGGGCGGTGTTGTAGCACTATATGCTCCCAATCGTTTTGTGCTTGATTGGGTAAGAGACAAGTACCTAAATAATATCACTGCTCTGCTAAGGGAATTTGCTGGAGCCGATGCACCCCAGTTGCGTTTAGAGGTAATGAGTCGCAATAGCGTAAATCGCTCTCAGCCGACAGCGGGTAATGCCGCTGGTTCAGTACATAGTACAAATGGTGGCAGCTACACCAATAATACTACTACTGTAAATTCACCGAATCAGGCGTCTAATTCGAATTACAGCGCGCCACAATTTACTAACCGCAACGACGAGAGCCAAGTTCAGCATTCATCGTATCAGCGTCAGCCTACCTTACCTCAAGAGAGTAATGCGGCGATGGGCTCTAAAGGTGGTGATCACTTCGGTTATAAAGATCAGAATAAGGATCTTAGCGCTTATTCACAGCAAGCTGATCAGAATAATACAGCTGCAAGAAATGTAGATCCTAATGGTCAAAATCATTACGGTAATCATGCGCCACGATCGTCAACGCCGCCAAAGGTGATCCCGATCCCTGAAGCGATGAAACATAAGAGTAATATTAATCCGACGTATCAGTTCGATAATTTCGTCGAGGGTAAATCTAACCAACTAGCACGCGCGGCGGCGACTCAAGTTGCCAATAATCCCGGAGGCTCTTATAACCCATTGTTTATCTATGGTGGAACAGGTTTAGGTAAAACTCACTTATTGCATGCGGTAGGCAATGGTATTGTGGCAAACAATGGCGATGCCAAAATTGTTTATATGCATTCTGAGCGCTTTGTACAAGATATGGTTAAGGCGCTTCAAAATAATGCTATAGAAGATTTTAAACGTTTTTATCGAAGTGTCGATGCGCTCCTTATCGATGATATCCAATTTTTTGCAAACAAAGAGCGCTCGCAGGAAGAGTTTTTCCATACGTTTAACGCGCTTTTAGAAGGTAACCAGCAAATTATCTTGACCTCTGATAGATATCCCAAAGAGATCGATGGGGTAGAAGATAGATTGAAGTCGCGTTTTGGCTGGGGCTTAACAATTGCTATTGAGCCACCTGAGCTTGAAACCCGTGTTGCAATTTTGATGCGTAAAGCGGCTGAAAACCGCATACATTTACCTAATGAAGTAGCGTTCTTTATCGCTAAGCGTTTACGCTCGAATGTACGTGAGCTAGAGGGCGCATTGAACCGAGTTATTGCAAATGCGAACTTTACGGGCCGCCCGATTACCATTGATTTCGTACGTGAAGCCCTACGCGATTTATTAGCGCTTCAAGAAAAGTTGGTAACCGTTGATAATATTCAGAAAACTGTTGCCGATTATTATAAGATAAAAGTAGCTGATATTTTGTCTAAACGCCGTAGTCGTAGCGTAGCACGTCCTCGCCAGGTAGCGATGGCGCTGGCTAAAGAGCTAACTAATCACAGTTTGCCTGAATTAGGTAATGCGTTTGGTGGGCGAGACCATACTACCGTTTTGCATGCGTGTAGAAAAATAGAGCAGCTAAGAGAAGAAAGTCATGATATAAAAGAGGACTATAAGAACCTCATTAGGACTTTGTCTTCCTAACAACACGACTTTAGAGGCGAGATAGCACTGCGATGAAATTTTCTATAAGCCGCGAACAATTTTTACAACCCCTACAATTAGTGTCAGGTGCTGTTGAGCGTCGACATACGTTGCCAATTCTTTCTAACGTTCTTATTAAAGTTAGTGAGGACGCACTTTGGCTTACCGGTACAGATTTAGAGGTCGAGCTAATTTCTAGTGTAAAGCTAGAGGGCGAATTCACTGAAGGTGAAATTACTGTTCCAGCTAAAAAGCTGTTTGATATTATCCGTGGTATGTCTGAAGGAACAGACATTCATTTTTCTTTAGACGGAAGCAAAGCGCTTATTCGCGCCGGTCGAGGTCGCTATACGCTCTCTACGTTATCTGCTAACGATTATCCAAATCTTGAGGATTGGGAAGGCGAGGTTGAGTTTGAATTATCTTGCAGTGACTTAAAACGCCTTATCGACGCAACTAGTTTCTCTATGGCGCAACAAGATGTGCGCTACTACCTAAACGGTATGTCGCTGGAAACGGAAGAGAATATCATTCGTACCGTTGCCACTGACGGTCACCGTTTAGCACTTTGCCGTTTGAACTATGAAACTGCGTTACCGTCTCGCCAGGTGATTATTCCTCGAAAAGGGGTATTAGAAATTTCTCGTCTTATTAGCGAAGATGACAAATCGCTAAAAGTACAAATTGGCGCTAATCACCTACGTATATTTTCAAACGATTTTATTTTCACTTCTAAATTAGTAGATGGTAGGTTCCCAGACTATCGCCGTGTTTTACCCCAAAACGGTGACAAGGAAATTATTGCCAGTAAGGCGGTTTTAAAGGAAGCATTTTCGCGAGCTGCCATCTTATCTAATGAAAAGTTCAGAGGCGTGCGTTTAAACCTCTCTTCAGGTGAACTCAAAATAACTGCTAATAACCCAGAGCAAGAAGAGGCTGAAGAAATAGTTGATGTTCAATATCAGGGCGATGATTTAGAAATAGGCTTTAATGTTGCCTATCTCATTGATGTTTTAAATGCGTTAGGCTCCGATGGCGTAAAAGTAAGTCTGTCTGATTCAAATGCGAGTGCACTCATTGAAGATGATGCTGATGACGCTGCGTTATATGTAATTATGCCAATGCGACTATAGTTTTCTTTATAAAAGCATTTGCACCTTTTCTTATAACGATTTTTATTTTGTTATTTACATGTCCAATCCAAGAAGCGATAAATTTAGTTATTTATCGCTTCTTTTTTATTCTTAGTGTGGCCTTATGAAACTGGACCGCGTCCAGATTACTCAGTTTCGTAATCTTACCTCCGTAGCGCTTACTCCTTCACCATCCTTAACGATAATAAAAGGTTCGAATGGCAGTGGGAAATCATCACTAATTGAAGCGCTTTACTATCTAGGTTTTGGTCGTTCTTTTAGAACGAATAAACACGGCTCAGTTATTCAGAATGGGAAAGACAGCTTTAGCGTTTTTGCCTCCTGTAAATCTGAGGCAGGTGAAATGCTGAAGCTAGGCTTTCAAAGAAGTAGAAACGAAACATTTACCTGTAGTATTGATGGCGAACACTCAAATAAATTGTCAGATTTAGTTAGTTTAGTTCCCATTCAACTTTTCACACCTCAAAGTACAGACCTCATCATAGGCTCGCCATCTGAACGTCGGCGTTTTTGTGATTGGGGTTTGTTTCACGTGGAACATCAATTTCAGTCTATTGCTAATCAGTATGGTAAATTTCTTAAACACAGAAATGCACTACTTAAACAGCAAGCAAACTTGTCCGCACCACAAAACCAGTACTGGGAAACACGGTTCGCTGAGCTTGGCGAGACTTTAACTCTAACGCGCCAAGAATATGTCGACAGACTTACACCAATTTTTAAACAGTATGCAGAAGAATTTCTTCCAAACTTTGACGTGGAATTAAGTTACTATAAAGGGTGGGAAAAAGATGTCGCTTTATCAGAAAGCTTAGTTAAAAAACGCGAGTATGATGGTAAAATAGGACATACCTCTTCTGGGCCTCACAAAGCTGATTTAAGGCTTAAAGTGAACAATGTTAACGCCCAAGAGCTTTTATCGAGAGGACAGCTTAGAATGGCTGTGGCAGCACTACAAATGTCACAGACAAAACTATTCAACTCGGCAACACAACGAAAAAGTATATTTCTACTTGATGATGTAGGTGCTGAATTAGACGCAGATAAAAGAGAACAATTTATTGATGGGTTGCTCGAAATGGACACGCAGGTTTTCGTTACTGCAATTGAGTCCTCGCAACTCGCATTTATACAAAAATACAACGAAAAGAAAATGTTTCACGTGGAACATGGAAGCGTGAAAGAGGAGTAAAAGCTAGTATGTCAGAAGAGAACAACTACGACTCGTCCAGTATTAAAGTACTTAAAGGATTAGATGCAGTAAGAAAGCGTCCGGGCATGTATATTGGTGATACTGATGATGGCACCGGACTACACCACATGGTATTTGAGGTGGTCGATAACTCTATCGATGAAGCACTGGCGGGACACTGTTCTGAAATAACTGTGCAAATCCATAGTGATGGATCAGTTTCTGTGTCTGACGATGGACGAGGTATCCCTACAGAATTGCACCCTGAAGAGGGCGTGTCTGCAGCCGAAGTTATAATGACCGTGCTTCACGCAGGCGGTAAATTTGATGACAACTCATACAAAGTTTCTGGTGGTCTTCACGGCGTAGGTGTATCAGTAGTAAATGCACTTTCTAGCCGCCTAAAGCTGCGTATTCGTCGTGCTGGTAAAGCCCATGAACAAGAATATCAACATGGTGTTCCA
Organism: Pseudomonadota bacterium; assembly: GCA_034190055.1. Taxonomy (GTDB): domain Bacteria; phylum Pseudomonadota; class Gammaproteobacteria; order Enterobacterales; family Alteromonadaceae; genus Alteromonas. The sequence goes on from JAXHTT010000013.1 coordinate 43,842, forward strand.
CAGGCGCCACTTGCAGTTACTGGCGATACAGATAAAACGGGAACAATGATTCGTTTCTGGCCAAGTTCTGATACGTTCACAGATACACTGTACCATTACGATATTCTTGCTAAGCGCCTTCGCGAACTTTCATTCCTAAACTCCGGTGTGTCAATTCGTTTGAAAGACGAGCGCGACGGTAAAGAAGACCACTTCATGTACGAAGGTGGTATTCAAGCTTTCGTCGAATATTTGAATGAAAAGAAAACACCAGTACATCAAAAAGTATTTCATTTCGCGAGCGAGCAAGACGATGGCATTGCTGTAGAAGTTGCAATGCAGTGGAACGATAGTTTCCAAGAAAACGTATTCTGTTTTACCAACAATATTCCACAGCGAGATGGCGGTACTCACTTAGCAGGTTTCCGTGGGGCGTTGACGCGTACGCTGAACAACTATATGGAAAAGGAAGGCCTGAATAAAAAGGCTAAAACCAATGCCAGTGGTGATGATGCTCGTGAAGGTCTTACAGCTGTAATTTCAGTAAAAGTGCCTGATCCCAAATTTAGCTCACAGACAAAAGATAAGCTTGTATCTTCTGAAGTTCGTCCTGCAGTTGAATCTGCGATGAATGAAAAGCTCGCCGATTTCTTATTAGAAAACCCAGCTGAAAGTAAGATTATCGCTAGTAAGATTATTGATGCTGCGCGAGCGCGTGAAGCTGCCCGTAAAGCTCGTGAAATGACACGCCGTAAGGGCGCGCTAGATTTAGCCGGTCTGCCAGGTAAGCTTGCTGATTGTCAGGAAAAAGATCCTGCACTAAGCGAACTATACATAGTGGAGGGTGACTCGGCGGGCGGTTCAGCCAAGCAGGGTCGTAATCGTAAGAACCAAGCTATTTTGCCGCTTAAAGGTAAGATCCTGAATGTTGAGAAAGCACGCTTTGACAAGATGCTTTCTTCACAAGAAGTTGCAACGCTTATCACAGCACTAGGCTGTGGTATTGGCCGTGACGAATATGACCCAGAAAAGCTACGCTATCACAGCATTATTATCATGACCGATGCTGATGTGGATGGCTCTCACATTCGTACGCTTTTACTGACCTTCTTCTACCGTCAAATGCCAGAAATTATTGAGCGCGGTTATGTTTATATTGCGCAGCCACCGCTTTATAAAGTGAAAAAAGGTAAGCAAGAGCAGTATTTGAAAGACGACGATGCTTTGACTAATTACCTCACAGGCATTGCAATTGATGGCGCATCGTTACACACCAGTAACGAGGATCCAGGTATCAGCGGTGTTGGGCTAGAAAACCTTGTTAAGCAGTACCAATCGGTAGAAAAAATGATTGCACGTATGAAGCGCAAAATGCCTTCAGCAATTCTTTACCGCATGCTGTACACGCCTACGCTAAATCTAGAAGACTTAAAAGATGAGTCAGCACTAGAGCATGTAGCAAAACACTTCGTAGAACAGCTTACAGAACGCGAAAATGATGGTGCTACATACCGCTATGAAATCCGTACTGATGCTGAGCTGAGCGAATACTACATCACGATCATCATGCGTATGCACGGTATCGATTATGAGTACATTATCGATCACGAATTCATCGAGTCGTCTGAGTACCAGCGTCTGAAAGAGCTTAACTTAGCTATTAATGACATGATGGGTGCAGACGCTTACATTAAACGTGGTGAACGTAAACAACCTGTAGAGTCTTTCAAAGACGCTTTAGATTGGTTAATGAATGAAGCGAAACGTGGTCAATACATTCAGCGCTATAAAGGGTTAGGCGAGATGAACCCGGAGCAGCTTTGGGAAACGACCATGGACCCTGAGAGCCGTCGTATGCTTCAAGTTACTATTGAAGATGCTATCGGTTGTGACCAGTTGTTTACAACGCTTATGGGCGACCAAGTAGAGCCGCGTAGAGAATTCATCGAAGCGAATGCGCTTAAAGTGGAAAACTTAGATGTTTAGATAAACGTTTATCAAGTTTAAGAAACTGTATAAAAGCGACCAAACTTATAAAGTGACCCCCAATAGTTGGATTATCCAATTAATGGGGGTCTTTTCATTACAGTTAAGCAAAAGTATGTAATGATGAAGTATCAATGAGTTTCTAACACTTCATTACTTGCTATATAAAGAAAGGATGTCTTATGCGCTTACTTCCCACATTATTTTTCTTATCAGTTATTGCAGGCTGTTCAGAGCGTAACGATATCACCGATTCTCAAATTCGATATAACACGGCGATTAACGAACATAATAGTATTGTTTCGAAAGCGAATAACTACTTAGATAAGAATTTAGCTGGCGATTTACGGCTCGATATTGTTCACCTTATATATGCAAAGGAACTTGTTCACCATGCAGAAAAAGTGCTTGAGCATGCGAAAATCACAGGTATTAAATCAGAAAAATTAAGAGCCCTTACTACACGGCTAAGTAAATACGATAAAGATGCACAGCTCCTGGCTATTGAACTCCTCAACGCCTCCTTGAAAAAAACGCTTGAGTTTAAAAAGACGGTAAATGACATGCCTTTAGCACCTGTAGGCGGCTCATCACTTCACAGTAAGTCAATGATTGATTACTTGGGTGAAGAGTACAACAACTCACTGGATAAATGTTGTTTAAAACCGCTGAAAAATATTGAGATTTTACTGAGAGGGATGAGAGATGAGAATGCTTGGGCAATAAGAAAGAAAATAATAAACCTTGAAATCCAGCTGTCTCAAGTTTTAACTAATAGTGAATACCAAAAAGATTACGCCATACAGCTTAAGGCCTTAAACGATGCTTTAGCTGCTAACTAATAAAAAAAGGATTTACCATGAAAAAGTTACCTATAAGTATCATGCTTGCTGCCGGGTATATAATATCTCAGGCTAGCTTCGCACAATCCAATCTTACTAATACTAAAGCAGAGATAACGTATGAAAAAAATTGGCGTACTCTCGAGCAAAAAATCATTTTGACCCAGGAATTTAAGACAAGAATAAAGACAAAATCTTTGCAGTTTGATTTCTCTGTTTTGGATACAACTGGAAGCCACCTTCCTGAACAGCCCGAAATAGCGTCCTATAATATTTCTCTAGAAGAGGGTGTATTTGGCGTTAAAGTCGGTATGAAAACTATAGATGCATTTAAGATACTTGGTGTGCCAACGTCGGAAGTAGCTTTAAATGATAGTGATGTACTCTATTCTTTTGGAAGAAACCTTTGGCAAAAAAAATAGAGCCAGCGCCGGTGCCGGCACTCTCTAGCGCTGTCCATTAAGCAATATGGTTGGCGTTAAGACCGCTAGTAGTTGATAAATGC
>JAXHTT010000130.1:0-10804 GCA_034190055.1 Pseudomonadota bacterium
GCTTTGGCCCCATTCTCGCAAAACTTAACTAATCCGCTTTCTGGAGACTCTCCCCACGCACAGCCCGGACAGTCAAAACCTTTATCTTGATTGGTTTTAAGCATCGCTCGTAAATTTTTAAGCGGCTTCTCGCTCTGGATCCAGCTTTGCGTTACGCTTTTCAAAGCGCCCCATCCGCCAGCGGGTTTGTCGTAATATTTGATGTTGCGCTTATCACTCATTTTCTGCCCCTGTGCCCGCGCGGGTGTTTGCTCATGTTTACAAAACTTTGTAGCAAAGCACTTTAACTATTTTTAAACGGTGTTCCAATTAATTACGCCGACTAAATTATAGGGTTCATCAATAAAACGCTTATCTCCTGTTGCCAGTTCTGCTAGGTAAGGCGCTACGACCGCTATATTCTTAAGGTGAAATAAGCGCTTTAGCTTTGTGGTAAAAATGCTATGCGTTACACTAAGCAAGTAGGTAGCAAGCTTTAGTTTTTTACTTTTGGATTTTTACAGCACCAGTTATAGCGCGCTTTTTAAACATTAATAATAAAAACTCATCGGGACAACATGGTTTCTTGGCAATCACTTACATTTAATGAACTTACAAATCATCAACTTTTCGACCTGCTTAAGCTGCGAGTCGATGTTTTTGTTGTTGAGCAAAACTGCCCCTATCCGGAACTAGACGAAAAAGACCGGCATCCGCAAACCCATCATCTAATGGGTTTTGAAAATAATAAACTTGTGGCGTGTGCACGATTACTTAGTGAAGGCGTCAGTTACCCATCGGTAAGCATAGGCCGTGTGGCGACCAGTGAAGCCTTTCGGGGGAAAGGAGCGGGGAAAGCTCTTATGTGTGAAGCCATTAATCATTGTGAGGCATTATGGCCGGGGTGTGATATTGAAATTGGTGCGCAAGAGTATTTAAAACGCTTTTATGAAAGTTTTGGTTTTAAAGCCACATCAACGATGTACTTGGAAGATGACATCCCTCATATAGATATGAGGAGGCAAGGCACCGCAAAAGCATAGCTCTGTAACTAGCTCGAAAAATCGGTTGGCATAACCTTACAGCCTTGGCTCAGGCGCCTAGCTAGAGTGTTAAGCGACCTTATTTGCTCATGCCAACCGATTAGCGGTGCTTTTATAGGTATCTAGATATTATCGATTAGGACCCGAATGCTTATCTCGCATTCGGTAGTTGAGATACCAGCTCATCTAGCCCGTTCACTACAGTGTCAGGCGATAGCGCTAAAGGGTAGAGCACTTTGCCCGGTCGAGCGATAAACGCTGCTTGCCAGCCCGCCTGTTTAGCCCCAGCTATATCCCAACCGTGAGCTGCGACTAACATAGCGTCTTCTGCTGCTATGCCCATTCTTTCAATAGCCCATTCATAAGTGCGTGTATCTGGCTTGTACAAGTTAATATCTTCAACGCTAAGTCGCTCGTCGAAGTAAGACAGTAGGTCTGCATTTTTAAACTGGGTATATACGCCTTTATTAGAGGAGTTGGTAAGACTCACCAGTTTATAGCCCTTGTCTTTTAACGCTTGCAAGCCATCACGTACGTCTGGGTGTGGGGGAAGGCTTCGCAAAGGCGTGACAATTGCCGTTTTAGCCTGCTCTTTGGTTAATTCAATACCTTCAATTTCAGCGACCATCAATAGTGATGCAACGCCAATTTCTCCAAAAGTATGGAAGCGACCAGTAGTTGAGTCGACCAGCGAGTGATGTAGCATGGTAGAGAACCAAAGCGGTAACAAATCATCTCGCCCTCCCAGTGCTTTACCCACCGAACTGCGCATGGCGGTAAGGTCAAGAAGGGTCTCGTTTACATCAAAAAAGATAACTTTGGGTGCCCGCAATTGTTTTTTATCGACCTGTATTGCATTGGTATTTTCTGCTTGCGCGAAAACAGGTGATGATAAAAGGCCAAGGCCTAAAGCGGTTGCACAACATATTCGTGAGAGTAGTGAAGAAGGTGAACGGGCCATGATTATCCTTTACAGATTTGAACGAGTGTTCAAATTAGGCGGGATAACACACGAATGCAATAGCTAATGAGACGAAACGACTATTTTCTGGTGGTCAACCGATAGCCGTTACCTCTCAGAGTTTCAATAAATATGGCATCACTGCTGTGAAGCTTTTGTCGCAGCCTGCTGATATACACATCAACAACATTAGTTAGCGGATCGCTGTGGCTTCGCCATACTCGACTTAATATGCGTTCTCGAGACAGCACTTTTTCAGCATTTTCGGCGAAGTAATAGAGCATGTCGTATTCTAATTTCGTGAGTGTAATTTCTTCCCCTAACAGTGTCGCGATACGAGATTCGTCATCGATAGTTAATGGCCCGATGGTGAGACCTGATTGGGTAACCGGTATATTTGCCACTCTTCGGCTTAAGGCCGTAATACGCGCTAGCAGTTCGTCAAAATCAAAGGGTTTACATAGATAATCGTCTGCACCTTGTTTTAAACCGTTCACGCGCTCTCGTACCTCATCTACTGCTGTAAGAAGTAAAACCATAGGAGCATGGGGGAGAGATTTAATTGCAGGCAACAGCTCTACGCTATCTTCGTCGCCAAACATGCGATCGAGTACGATAATGGCGGGGGAGTCGTGTCGAATGCGCGTCACCAAGTTGTGCAATGCCGACTCTTCGATACACTCGAAGCCTTCCGCGCTTAAGCCTCGCGATAAAAAGCGAAGTAGTGGTGCTTCGTCATCAGCAATTAGAATCTTCATTATTGTTATGGTCCTATTCGTTTGATCTTACTTAACGTTAATTACTAATCTATGGGTATCGCGTGGTTTTGTAACACTGGAAGCGTCAACGTAAACTGCGAGCCTTTGCCTAGTGTAGAATACGCACTTAACGTACCGTGGTGTGCCTCTGCGATGGCTTTAGCAATGGACAAACCCAGTCCCATTCCATTGCCTTTGCGCTTTAATCTAACGAAGCGTTCAAAAACGTGCTGCAAATCGCTTGAAGAAATGCCGTCACCGTTATCAATAACTGATACGTTGACATTCGGGCCTTCACTCTCAACACGCAGCACAATGGGTGTTTCTGGATACGAGTATTTGTGGGCGTTTTCGATGAGAATGGTTAGTACCTGAGCAATTCTGTCTTTGTCCACGAGCACTTGAACCTCATTATTGGCTAGCCATTCAAGGTTTAAAACTCTTGGCTTCGTGAATTTTTGCCACAACGCAATATTTTGCGTAAGCAGGTTATGTAAATCCGATTTAACCAAATCTACTGTAAATTCGTGCATCTCGGCCCGTGCGAGCAGCAGTAAATCATCGACCAATTTACTTAAATTAACGGCTTGCTCGAGAATGGTTTCTAGCGTTTCTTTGTATATTTCATTGCTAGCTGAAGCTTGCCTGAGAGTGACCTGTGCTTCGCCGCGAATAATGGTCAGCGGCGTACGCAATTCGTGACTAACATCGGCCATAAATTGGCGACGTTTAGCGTCTTGTTTTGTTAGTTTTTCATTAGCTTCTTTTAGCGCGCGAGTGCGGCTTTCCACTTCAAACTCTAGGTGCTTGCGGTGGGCATCTGCATGATCTTCGTGTTCTTTTAAACGCGCAATCATAGAGTTAAGCGCTTTCACCAAGTCAGTAAATTCGCTGTCTAACGTTTCAGGCAATCGGTAATGATAGTTTCCTGACGCAATGGCGTCAGTGCCTGTGCGAATGACAGTAAGTGGCTGGTAAAGGGCATTAAATAGCCAGTAGCAACCCAGCAAAATGAAGGGGCAGGTAATAAGGCCCAAGCTAACCGTAAACCATACAATGCTTGTGTTGAGTGTTTCGATGCTAGCGTTTATGCGCGACACCACTCCTGTTTGGCGATTTACAGCAGAGTTAATGGCTTCCCTAAACTGATTGTCGATGGTGACTTCTAATAATGTTTGAAGACGCTGCTGTTGGTTAAGTGGAGTGTTATCGTTAGCAAGCGTGATGGCCCTAAATTCAGCCACTATGCTTCGAATGAGTTCTTCGAGTTCGTCAGTATCTTCTACACTCCCCAATGTTAACTCAAGCCCTAGTGCTTCACGTTGGTCAAGTTCCAGCTGCTTTATTCGGTTCAGCGAGCTTTCTATCTGTTGTTGCTTATTACGTACTTTCGCTTGGTTTGCATTCTTACCAAAGATAAGCTCGTCGGTAAGCTGCTTAAAAAGTCGATAGGAAATACTTGATAACTGCTGATGCTCAGACAGCAGCGATTGAGCTAGCTGAGCTTGGGCTAGGTTTGTGCGTGTTAAATGGGCCGAAACGGCTGCACTGGCCAATGCAGTCAATAATATAAATGTGGACAGTAACCCAAACAGATAAAGTTTACGTTTGTACATGGCAACGGCATTATGATTGTTTAGCAATATATACGCGAAGATTTGTGTAATGGTGCAGTTTTATTGTGATTAAACAAAGTGAATGCGAGTTGGGTAAGCAATTAGCGACTAGACGTTAATGCTTTATAAACAGAAGGTTGAAAAAGACGGTTTACACAAATAAGAGCGCGGACAAAGAGTGTCACTATAAACGTACGAGCCTTATTAAGCGTGATATTAAAATGTAAACGTTTAGCGGTTGTGCTCTAACATGGTTAAGGCAATATCTGTTTGATATTGAAGTTCTTCATCTATTTTCCAGTGTTCTGGGCTCCAACCCGCTAAGAAGCGATAAAAGTCAGTACAGGCGAAGGAATACAAATACTTCCATTCAGCTATAATTAGCGCAATGTCAGCACGCGTGAAAGGAGCTGAATTAACAGTGTTAGACAATCGAGCGTGTAGCGCATCTTTGAGCGCTTGAAAGTAAGTATTAAGCAGTGTGTCACGATGCTTGATGTGGGTTTTAGTTGATAAGGCACTGCCCAAAAAGTACGCCACATCTTTTATGCCGACACCATAACCTACATACTGAAAGTCGACGGCGGCACAGGCGGAAAAATCTTCAGTAAAACAGAAATTAGCTACTTTAGCATCGCCATGAACAAGTGCTTGATAGTTAGCACTGGCTAACGTTTTGGCAATGCTAACTGCGTTTTGTTTTAGCAAGCTCTCTGGCATGGCTTGGAACTCATCTTCACGGGTTGCTAAATGCCAATAAGTTCCTTCATGCCATAGCGTTAAATTACGGCTCTCAAATTCACTCCTCACATTCAGAAAGCGCGCGTGAAAGTGAGCTAACCATTTTAGAACTATTTCGCATTGCACTGGGGTAAGTGAAGAGGCTGTGCGTGAGTAGCCAGTGTGCGCTAAATCTTCCATAACAAGAAGGGTGGCTTCGCCTTGTTGGCTATGCCCTATATATTTAGCTGTTCGGCATAAAGCATCAGTATGCGTTTGTAATTCGCTGTAAAAACAGTTTTCAACTTTAAAAGATTGGCACTTGCGATTGTGGCTAGCCTCGCCGTTCCAACCTTTGGGATGTGAAAGCGTGTTTGGCGGTGTGGCGCATTTTACTACAACCTTAGTAACTGGTTGGTAGTTGGCTTTGGGTAGGGTAGTTGGACTATCTTGTAATTGCTGAATTTCATCTGAACGAGTAACGCTGACAATATTACTGTCTTGTACGGTGACGTCGCTAGAATAGTCTAGTGTGGCGCGAAAGCACGCACCGTAACCACTCCAAAGAGGCTGAATTAGTTGCGTATTTAATACCCGTGCATTACACGCTTGGCTTAACCAATCGATATATTGATGGTTCACCGTGTCTGACATTTCTTGCTCAATTAGAATTCGTTCTCAAAAGTACAAAAATAAACAAAAAAGCCGCTCGAAGGCGGCTTTTGCATTCTTAAGCTAGTAAAGCACTAGCTACTGAGGTTTACTCAGTCACAGCTGCCGCCTCAACAACGTCATTTACTGATTGAGGAAGTGTTGTAGCCGCTGATGCGCGCGAGATCGCGTGCGACATGGCTGCAGTTCTTCCTGATACAGCTAGTGCAGGTCGAGTATCGTCAGCTTTTGCCGTAAGCGCAACATCGACAAATGTGTCGTTCACCACCGCTGGCATTGCCATAGGGTGAGATGCACCACGCTTGCCTTTTCCACTAGCGGCTAAACTAGGTGAAGTCGGCGCTGTTGTTACAGTGCGTTTTTCTTCAGTTACCGGCTTAGCAGGTTTGGCTTTTTCCGCTGGTGCCTCAGTTTCAGATGGCGCATCTGCCAAGTTAATTTCAACTTGTTCTGGCGATGCTGGTTCATCTTTAGCTTCTGACGCTGTGTTTGAAGTCTCAGTATCAACAGTCTCACCTGTAGTGTCAGCGTCTGCTGCAGACGTGGTGTCTTCAGGTGTACTTGGTTGCTCAGCGTTTTCGGCTTTTTTAACCTGCTCAGTTTCAGTGGTAGCCTTGTCTTCCGCTGTAGTTTCTTGAGTTGTAGAAGGCTTATCTTCTACAGACTCTTCACTCGCTGAAGCTTCATTACCCGCTGAAGGCTCATTACCCGCTGAAGGCTCATCACCCGCTGAAGGCTCATCACCCGCTGAAGGCTCTGCATCAAACTGAAGTTCGTCCTGAACGGCTTCAACATCAAGCTTGGCTTTTTCTTGCTGGCCTTGGTTAGAAACAGGCTGTTCGTCAGCTGGCGCTAGTTGACCAGGCTCCTGTGCTTGCGTTTCTTCAACAACAGGGGCGTCAGCTTTAGCAGTCGCTTCAACTTCAGCCTCTGGAGCTTGCGGTGAAAGCTCGCCAGGTTGCTTAGCTTGAGTGTCTGCATCGTCAACTTGCTGCGCTTCTTTCTTACGACGTTGACCTGCAGCACGAACATGGCGAGGTGAACGGCGCGAACGACCACGACCTTCACGCTTTTGACCTTGTTCTTCACTATTGGCTTCACTGCTCGCATCAGTAGTCGCTTCAACAGCGTCATTAGCTACAGAGGTTTGACTATCACTCCCAGTCGCCTCCGATTGAGCCACTACCGGCTTAGCGTCTACAGGCTTTTCAGCTACTTGTTGTTCCGCTTGCGGCGCTGGTTTGTTAGTGTCCTGCTTTGACTCAACATTATTTTCAGCTGGCGCCTGCGTTTTTTCTACTTTAGATGACTTAGGTTTTGCATCAGCTTTTGGCTTCTGCTGTACCTGTGCCTCTTTTGGTGCAGGGGCTGTTTGAGCGTCATTTTGTTCTGCAGTATTTACGGCAGTGTCATCCTTCTTCACACGAACGCTACGGCGCTTGTCACGACGTTTTCTGCGTTCAGCCACTTCACGCTTCTTCTGCGCTTGGTTTTCTTGCTGTTCGCCATCTTGCTTCTCGTGCTTAGGCTTTTGCTGTTCATCGCGAGGCTGTTGCGCTTTACGCGGCTTACGGCCTTTGTTATTGCGTTTTTCGTCTTGGTCCTGACGCTGATCTTTTCGCTGGTCTTGATTCTGATCTCTTCGCTGAGCGCCGCGAGCTTTGCGATTATCTTTCTGCTCGCCATCACGGTTTTGATCTTTATCTTGGTCTCGGCCTTTAGACTGGCTGCCACGACGGTTATTTTTATTACGCGGCTTGCGACGACGGTCGTCGTTATTGCGAGTGCGGTTGTTTCTATTTTGGTTACCAGACTGTGCTTTCTTGTCTTTGTTGGTTTCTTCTTCGCTTTCGCTACCAAATAAGTCACTAATCCATTTGCCGAAACGTGCGAACAATGAAGGCACATCGTCAGCTTTCTTTGCTGGCTCTTCTTTCGGCGCCACAACAGGTGCAGCCGTTGGCGCAACAAGGCCTTTAAGCGCTGGTTCTTCGCGTTTAACTGGTGCCGTAGTCGTCGTTTCTGTTTCAGCTTCTACTGCAGGCATTAGCTCTACGTTGTAGCTTGAGTCAGACACAACGTCATCGGGACGTCTACGCAACACCTGGTAATGAGGCGTATCCAAGTTTGCATTAGGAATAAGCAGTAGATCTACGCCGTGACGCTTTTCAAGAAGCTGAATTGACTTACGCTTTTCGTTAAGTAGATAGGTCGCAACTGGAACCGGCAACTGTGCTTCAATTTGCCCTGTGTTTTCTTTAATGCTTTCTTCTTCCAAAATACGAAGAATAGACAGTGCTAAAGATTCGGTTCCGCGAATAGTGCCGTGACCAGAGCATCGTGGACACACGTGGTGCGCTGATTCACCTAGAGAAGGGCGTAAACGCTGGCGAGACATTTCCAAAAGACCAAAGCGAGAAATGCGACCCAGTTGTACACGAGCTCTGTCGCTTCTTACCGCGTCTTTCATGCGGTTTTCGACTTCACGTTGGTGACGTACTGGTGTCATGTCGATGAAGTCAATAACTACCAAACCACCTAAATCGCGAAGACGCAACTGACGCGCAATTTCGTCTGCCGCTTCTAAGTTTGTGTTAAGCGCTGTTTCTTCAATGTCACCGCCTTTTGTTGCGCGGGCAGAGTTGATATCAATAGAGGTTAGTGCTTCAGTTGGGTCGATAACAATTGAGCCGCCGGACGGTAAACGTACTTCGCGTTGGAACGCAGACTCAATTTGGCTTTCGATTTGGTAGTGGCTAAATAATGGTACTTCACCACGATAAAGCTTTACACGATTTGCAAAGTCAGGGCGCACTAGCTGAATGTGCTGTAGTGCTTGCTCATAAATGCTGGTTTTATCGATAAGGATTTCGCCGATATCGCGACGTAGATAGTCACGAATAGCGCGCACAATAACGTTACTTTCTTGGTGAATTAAGAAAGGTGCTTCGCGTTCTTCAGCTACCTCTGAAATCGCCTCCCAGTGTTTAAGCAGAACTTTTAAATCCCACTCTAACTCTTCGTACGACTTACCTACACCGGCAGTACGCACAATTAGGCCCATACCTTCAGGAAGGTCTAATTTGCTTAGTGATTCTTTAAGCTCAGTACGCTCGTCGCCTTCAATACGACGAGAGATGCCGCCAGCGCGTGGATTATTCGGCATAAGCACCAAATAGCTACCCGCAAGCGATAGAAACGTAGTTAAAGCTGCGCCTTTTTGACCGCGTTCTTCTTTATCGATTTGGATAATAACTTCTTGGCCTTCCTTAATCACATCTTTGATGTTTGGACGGCCTTCGAATTTGTAACCTTTAGGGAAATAAGTGCGAGCAATTTCTTTTAGAGGGAGGAAACCGTGACGCTCTGCGCCGTAGTCGACAAAAGCAGCTTCTAAGCTTGGTTCAACGCGGGTAATTTTACCTTTGTAGATGTTGGCTTTTTTCTGCTCGTGCCCAGGACTTTCAATATCTAAATCGTACAACCGTTGCCCATCAACAAGGGCAACGCGCAACTCTTCTTGCTGAGTTGCATTAATTAACATTCTTTTCATTGTATCTAACTCTGTTTTAGTACAGCCGTTAAGACACAAAATTAAAGTGACATGTGCAAACCCTCACCGCGCAACCTCACGGCTGGACGGGGACCTTGTTGTTGCGTCGCATTATCCCTGGTGGTTGACCATGTTAGCACCGTTTTTAGCGCTTAGTTTCAACTGTTTTCGCTAGTGCCTTATTTTCAGGCAAAATCGCTAGCGAATTGTAATGGCCACACTGCTTTAAGGATGTCGGGAGCGACTAGCCCTTATTACTGTATTCTTTTTTACGAGCATTTTTATATGCTCGCTAGTCATTTAATTCTGTTAGTTAACGGCAAACTTATTTTATGTTCGCAAGCAATGGCGGTTGCTTTATCACGGCAGTGTAGTCGTTGCCTCTCTAGCTTGGTTGGTCTGAAAAATGTTTTTTCATTGCGGATGCTACCAACGCGAACGCCATACTTTTTCGTTTTACAAGTGTGAGTAGCATCGTCGTTCTTTGTAGATTGCTATCTCGTTCTCGTTTGTTGTTTTTATAACGCTGAGTTTCACGTTTCTGAAAGGGCTTTTTTTACCACTTACTGTCAAAAACTAAATTGTGAATATTACCGTTCAAAAAACGACGTTAATTATCGCACCAAAACCGCAAATTTAGCAAGGAAAGCAAGTGAATAAATTGTGTATATCTCAATAAGTAGGCTGTGTACTGAGTGCAGACGAATGGCAAAAAATTGCCTTTGGTTAAAATTGCGACGATAAATGCTTTTTTCAATTATTTATCACTTTCAATTAGCCCAGAGAAATACCAATGAGGTATACTCTGGGCATGAAAGAAGAAGCCCCCAAAAAAGTACGTTTTGTAACGGTTGAAGCCGATTTGGCTGGTCAACGTATCGATAACTTTTTGCGTACGCAGTTAAAAGGCGTACCGAAAAGTATGATTTATCGCATTTTACGCAAAGGTGAAGTGCGAGTGAACAAAGGTCGTGTTAAGCCTGAATACAAACTACAAGCCGACGATTTAGTTAGAATCCCTCCTGTTCGTGTATCAGAAGGTGCACCGGCACCATCACCTAAACTCGATAAAATTGCAGCGCTTGAGTCGCACATTCTTTTCGAAGACGATCGCATACTTGTTATAAACAAGCCTTCTGGAATGGCAGTTCATGGTGGCAGTGGTTTAAGCTTTGGTTTGATTGAGGGCTTAAGAGCCTTGCGCCCCGACGCCAAGTTTATGGAATTAGTACATAGACTTGATCGCGATACCTCTGGCTGTATTTTAATCGCTAAGAAGCGTTCTGCCCTTCGTCACATGCACGAGCAACTTCGCACGGGTAAAATGGACAAGCGTTATAATGCACTGGTTGCAGGAGAATGGCCTAAAACTCGATTTAAAGTTAAAGCGCCACTTCGTATTGTTGCTGTTCATCTGGCTTTTAGTAACACTTGGTTTCTACACTATTACAATATTGTTTTTTTCGTCGTGTTGGTGCTTGCTTGATTGTTTTATTTGTTCG
>JAXHTT010000131.1:0-10672 GCA_034190055.1 Pseudomonadota bacterium
AGCAAATAATGCCGCACTTGAAAACGTGTTTTGAACATTCAGTCTATGGACAATGCAAATTGCTGTTTGAAGGTAAAGTCACCGATAAAAGCGTGGCCATTGTGGGAGGTTACGACGTAGGAGAGCTTACTGTAGCGGGCTTTAATGGCGAGCAGCCAGTTACCATAAACATTAAAAATGAATACCTGATTGCCAAACAAAACGACAAAGTGTTGGCAAGTGTTCCAGACTTAATCGTGCTTGTAGATATTGAAACCAGCGAACCTATTAATGCAGAGCGCATTAAGTATGGTCAACGAGTAGCCGTTATCGCCGTGGAATGCCCTAAGTTTTATAAATCGGAGCGAGCCCTAGCAGTAGTCTCCCCCAGAGCCTTTGGTTTTGATTTTGACTATGTTGCGCTGTCAGCCAGCTAAACGTTTTTAACATTAATACAAAAAGCCCCTACAGATGGGATGTTCAACTGTAGGGGCTTTCCTTTACAGCAAATTCTTGCTGCTGTCCGTATTAAAATGGCTTAATTAAAAGCGATACGCAACTTTTCCGTAAACAAAGCGGCCAGTGAAGCCGTAAGGCGAGAAGCCTGAGTATGAAAACAGACGTGAGAAAGTGGTTACTTCATCAACCAGGTCTCGCGTTGGCTCTGGATACACATCAAAGATATTGTTAGCACCTACAGAAACCGTTAGCCCATCAGTTAATGCAATGCGAACATCTAAGTCAGTGATCCATTCCGAAGGAAGGATCTCGTTGCGCGCTTCAATTGAAGAAGGATCCTCTACTTCACCATAGCGTGTAGTGCGAAGCGTGGTGGTGTAGCGGTCATAATTCCACGTTACGCCAAGATTCAACTTGCTATCAGGTGAACTGGTTTCAAAGCGACGAAGCTCAACGTCACTGAACAGGTTATCTTGGTCGAAGCCAGCGTTTTGCAGCACGTCAGGCGCATCTAAAATGTCGGTCACTTCATTGTCGTTAAAGTTCATTCCGGCATTAAAGTTAAACGCACCATAGTCAGATGTATTCAAGGTGTAAGTAGATACAATGTCCACACCCTCTGTACGCGAATTAATCGCGTTTAAGAAGAAGCGTGCACGGTTTGCTCCTGTGCCTTCTAGCAAGGCTTCAATCGCGTCACCAGATAGATTGTTAGACAACACAATACGATCGTCGATGTCAATGCGGTAGAAGTCTACCGTCAAGTTGAAGTCCGCTGTGGGCGAGTAAGTAAAACCAGCACTGTAGTTATTCGACTCTTCCGCATCAAGGCCTGGACTACCTAGCGCTTGCGCAACATCACTTGATGGGGCAAAGGTACCCGTTTCAGTTGGCTCGCCATCAACAAATACGGTGGCGATAGAGGTAAAGAACTGCTGCTGAAGAGACGGCGCTCTAAAGCCTGTTGATACCGACGCACGAAGGGCAAATGCATCGCTAAGCGTTACACGATGCGACATCTTCCAGTTAAACGTACTGCCAAAATCTGAATAATCTTCATAGCGACCAGCCACTGCTACATTCCAGTTTTCTACAACATCGGCTTCTAAATCAACGTAAAAGCTATAGTTGTGGCGGCTATTGTCACCTGCTGACTCAGGGGTAAAGCCTGGGAATACTTGAGAACCAGCGGCTCCAAATGGGCCGTCTACTGGGTCTGTAACAGCTCCACCAGGCCCAAAGGTACCTTGAATGTAAGAGTTTTCTTCGCCCGCAGTAATGTCGTAACCTTCATGACGGTATTCTGCCCCCATAGCGAAGTTCATTTCACTGTAGAACAACCCCGTATCAACCAATCGTGACGCATCTGCGTTAATAATAGTGGTATCGTACTCAAGCGTACCGGCATCAAACTCAGTTTGGCTTGTTGGGCCAAGTGACGTATTTAGTGTGTTTACTACGCCATACTCTAACTCGTTACCACCGTGAGTCAGAGACAGGTCATAATTCCAGACATCCCCATAACCTTTAATGCCAGCGATAAGCGACATATCGGTTATATCGGTTTGGATAGAAGGTAAGAAACCATCTTCATAAATCTCAACGATATTACGTGAGTCCTGCGCTCGGCGATAAAAGCCGCTACCAAGAGAGTCACGAGTGCTATAGCCAGCTGTAGTGTAAAACTCAACGCTGTCAGTTAGCGCTTTACCCGCGTTGATAAACAGCGCGTAATCTTCTACTTCACCGTTACCGTAAACGTGGTTATAGCGGTTAACTGTGAGTTCACGCGGGTCTAAATTCCCCTGTGCATCGCGGGCATAGTTTTCTCGCTGATCGTAGTCGGCACGATTTGCCTGGCCGCGGTCGCGATATTCTGCTGAAACATTTACAAAACCATCATCGCCCCACTCAAAGCCCACATTGCCTCGAAGGGTGAAGGTTTGTCCGTCGGTTACTTCACGGTCACTGCCCTCATCAAATGCTAAATTACCGTCAGCGCCAATACTTACCCCTTCAAGGTTAGGTACGCCGTCCATCGTTGTTACATTAGCACCGTAAGTCGCCGATACTTCACCGCCTTCAGCGGCATCTTTCAATACTATATTAATTACGCCAGCGATAGCGTCTGAACCGTATTGCGCTGCTGCACCGTCGCGCAACACTTCAATTCGTTTGATAGCGTTAGCAGGAATAGCGTTTAAATCTACTGCCGAAGAGCCTCGCCCCACCGAACCGTTTAGGTTAAGTAGCGCCGAGGTATGACGGCGTTTTCCATTTACTAATACTAGAGTATGGTCAGGTGCTAAACCTCGTAGCTGTGCTGGCCGTACGTGGTCGGTGCCGTCAGTAATAGAGGGTTGAGGAAAGTTAAAGCTTGGCAGCAACTGATTCAAAATCATGTTGGTTTCAGTTAGGCCCGTTGCTTCTATCGAAGAAGCATCAATAATATCAATAGGAACGGGAGAGTCATTGACAGTGCGGCCAACCCGTCTTGAACCTACAATTTGAATTTGCTCAACATCTTGCTCATCAACAGAAGCTTGGTCTTGTGCAAGAACCGACGTGGAAAAAGGCATTCCAGCTATTGCAGAAGCAATAAGGGAAAGCTTAAAAGCAGAAGCGTTAAATTTTGCCTGTTGCATTGTGTTGTTCCTGAATTCTTTTAAATTTTACTTATTGAAGTGTGTTGTCTTGTATCTAACCGCGTTAATTTGGTTTCAAATACAATAACTTCATTCTGTTGTTGGGGTACTGCTAAACGTCAGATTGTCTGATAAGACTTATTATTATTAGGGATGAAAAGCACTGCGTGCTTCCGACCTGAGTAAATCACAAAAAGATTCGCTCGCACAATACTAAAGTAGTAATAAAAGCGTAATATCGACGACAAGTAGATTTTTAAAGGTGAAGCGACGGAATTATCTTTTTTTAGATTAGACGCATCAATAATAAGAGTTTGTAACTCTCGTGAGCTATTGTAGGCAGATTAGTTGTGATACAAAAAAAGCGCTCTGTAAAGAGCGCTGTTTATCGTGTTTAGTGGGGTTGGCACTTACGCCTTTTTAAGCTTCTTCTTAAGCTTTTTTAGCTTACCTTCTTGCTTAGCAATTTTAGCTTTGGTTACTTTTATTTCTTTTTTAAGTTCTTTTTTCTTAGCCATGATTTAGTTCCTTATCATTACTTGTAGTGTTGGCCTTACGCACGTGATGTTTGGTAAAGCCGTTATTTTTCGCCGTGCTTGGCGATAAATTCTCGAATAAAATGTCTAACTTCGCGAGCGGCAGACGTGTCTAATTCTTCGCACAAAGCAATAAATTGCGCACGTTCTTCGTCGTTAATGCGAATAATCATCTGACTATTCTTTTTCTTCTTTTTGTTGTTTTTCTCAGACATTTACGACCTGCGCTAAAAGTAGACTACATTATTCAACAGCGAAATGTATATCCTATGTATATACATTTCAAGGTTTTTTGAACTTTTTGCTTTGGTTTTTCATAAAAGCGTCATAGCGTTGTCACAGTAGTGACTTTAGGCTAAGTCATAGTTCTGTTATGAAAGTAGTATCAACGAACACAAATAAGATCAGAAGTGAAGTAGACATGACACAAACACAATCGATAACTCACCTATCGTGTTTCATCGAAGCAGTTGCTATTGCAAAGCAAAACAAATGTAACAACTGCAATGACTTAAAAGCACTGTTACAGCAGAAAGGTTATGAAGAGCTGGTGGCGAGTGAAACCGTACAAGAGTTAAGCCCCCAGCTACCATTGGCGTCTTAAACCATTATTCTAGATGCACTCAAAATTGCCGATTGCAATTTTAAGGCTTAAACATCATTAAGTACGCTGTTACTTCAACGTCTTGGCTAACTTAATAGGCTGTTGCCAAAAACGAAAAACGGAAGCTAGGCTTCCGTTTTAAAGAACGCTTGTACCGTGCTTATTTCGGTGACCATTCGAATTGCTTGAACGGCTCATCAACCGGTGTTTCGGCTACGTGGTTTGTATAGTTACTCATCACTTTTTGCGCCAAAATAAGAATAATTTCTAGCAGTTGCTGATGTTTGTAGCCAGCAGCATAGAAAGTATCTAGCTGCGCTCTGTCTACGTTGCCGCGACCGCGAGTTACAGCAAGTACGGTTTCTTTTAGCGTATTCAATTTACTATCAGACAATGTTTCATCATTGCGTAGCTCTTCAATCAAGTCATCACTTACTTTCATGCTTTTAGCAATGCCTGTATGCGCAGGTACGCAGTAATGACATGCGTGTTCTACGTTTACTGCCTGCCAAACTACCGTTAGTTCTTCTGCGCTGAACGAGGTTTCTTGGGCTAGCTTGTGTAGTACTTGATAGCCTTCAAGAAGGGTAGGCGCTTCAGCCATTACTGCATGTAGGTTGGGCAGCATGCCAAATGCGCTTACCGAATTATCAATAAGTGGCTTTGACGCTTCTGGCGCTGTGTCTTTTGTATGTAATTTAAAATCGCTCATATCACTCTCCTGTCGATGTGACTAGAAACTAAAGTAACCCTCTTGGTTACCCTTATCTTTCTAATGTGAGAGCAATAATATGTTTACTTGAACGATCGTTCAAGCGATAATTGAACACATGTTCAAAACATTCACGTATAAGGTATGCAGCTATGAAATATGATCACAATGACATTATTGAAAAAGCCACTACGCTTTTTTGGCGACGAGGCTTTCATGCTGCGGGTATGCGCGATATTCAACAAGCGTTAGATATGCGCCCAGGCAGTATCTACGCTCGCTTTCAAAGTAAAGAGGGTTTATTTAAGCTTGTTATTGAACAGTATGCGCAAAATAGCGCAGAACGGTTAAAGCAAGTAGCAAAAGCCGAGTCGCCCTTAAATGCGCTTTATAGCTTTTTCGAAACGGCACTAACTGGCCCTGATGAACAGCGCTATATGCGCCAGTGCTTACTGGTTAAGTCTATTGCAGAATTAGAGCTCATTGGCGATATTGCCAAAAAAGCTGTACTTGAGAGCATGCAAACCCTCAAGGCTGGTTTTAGAAATATTATTGAAGCCTGTATCGAAAAAGGTGAGCTGCCTAAACATACGCCAACGTCAACAGCCGCAGAGTGGCTTCAAAATCAGTTCGTTGGCTTACGAGCGTTTGCCTTACTGCAAGACGATAATCAAACAACTATTCAGATGATCGACAAAGTAATAATCGATTTAAAAGGGCAATGGCCTCAAAAAACGCATTAATGCTTCACATTTAGGAGAAGAGCAAACGCAACAACTGCGCGATAAGCAAAATCCCCATTAAGGGCCAAATCCACTTGGCCCATTTGGCTGCATCTTCATTACTGATACGCATTTTAGAGCGCTCGATTAGCGGTATAATTAATGCCAATGCACCAAATAAAACGGCCAGTAAAATTAACACTTCCATTATCGTAACCCTATCGCATATTTGAGCACTTCTTGTTTAGCAGGCTCTATGCGCTGCGCCACGGAAAGAAGCTGGTTTCTTATCCATTTTATGGGGGCAATATCGTTACTAAACAAGGTATAAAACCCATCCATTGCCGTCATCATCACCAAATTATCTCGCTTTCGTGGCTTTTCATAATTGCTGATAAGCCTTTGAGAAAACACTTTATCGGTTAGCGACAATGCGTTGTCGCTACCAAGTGGCTTGAATTCAGCACACACAGAAAGAAAGGTTTCTACATCTTTAAAACCTAAATTAACTCCCTGTCCAGCAAGAGGGTTGATGGTGTGTGCTGCATCACCAATTAACGCACAACAGCCTTTAACATAGTGATTGGCATGAGAACGCGTGAGTGGAAAAATCGCTTTATCAATAACTGAAAAGCTATTGCCATTTCTGGTCAATTCATCTGGAAACGTTTTAAGAATTTCACTTTCAAGCTGGCTCGCTTTTAAACTTTTAATCCGTTTGAGTTCGTCAGGCGAGTCGTACCAAACTAGCGAGGCATAATTGTCGAACATAGGCAAAAACGCTTTTGGGCCGCTTGAGGTAAATTGCTGCCAAGTCACAGGTTCTACGGGCTTTTCCATTTTGATTGTTATACCCATTGCCTGTTGGGCATACTGCCAACCATTGGTGCCAATACCCGACGATTTTCTTACCTGAGAGTTTGCACCATCAGCACCAATAAGCCACTTAGCCTCAATAGTTCTGCCGCTAGATAATTTAACGCTAGCAGTATTCGCTAGCCGAATGTCCTGCACCGTTTGACCGGTGATAAGCTCAACATTCTCATATTGTTTTAGCGCTTCATGACAACCTAACTGCAGCAATCGGTTTTCAACAAAAAAGCCTAGCTGAGGCATGTCGATACTTTGTGCGGTGAAATCTGTTCGATGGGAAGGGTCGTCCCACACGCTAAGTCCAGTGTAAGATTTAACTCGCATAGAAGCTATGTGTTCCCAAGCGCCAAGGGCTTTTAATAGCGTTACCGATGCTTCGCTGATAGCTGAAACCCTTAAGTCAGGTCCATCCTCGGGATTAAAAGGTACCGGTAGATACGGCTCTATCACTGCTACTTTAAACTCCTGTTGAGCAAGCCCCAACGCTAGCGCCGCGCCGACCATACCGCCGCCGTTTATACAAAAATCGACCATTTACTCTCCTTAAAACACGCACTTGCATTATGTCTTAAAACACAAAGCGCTGTGAAGTAAAACGTACAACAGGCTTGGCTTAGATCAATTCTTCACGAATCGTCGTAAGACACTGGGAATATCCCTGCATAACAGGTAAAATATGCGGCTATTTTGAACATCTTCCTGTAACTGACACTATCACTGTTTTTTTGCGTGGCGATTTAAGCGCCGCTCGTAAAAAAACATTCTGGCAGACACCTTAGCTGAACCAAGGTGATACTGCATTCACTTACAGGAACACTAACAGGTTATCGAATAGTTGTTATGACTAAAAAGCTGTATATCAAAACCTGGGGCTGCCAAATGAACGAGTACGACTCGGAAAAAATGGCAGACTTACTAGACTCAACACATGGCTTTAGCGCTGCTGAAAGTGCAGAAGAAGCCGATGTTATCTTGCTTAACACCTGCTCTATTCGCGAAAAAGCGCAAGAGAAGGTTTT
This sequence comes from Pseudomonadota bacterium, assembly GCA_034190055.1. GTDB lineage: Bacteria > Pseudomonadota > Gammaproteobacteria > Enterobacterales > Alteromonadaceae > Alteromonas. Next base: position 7,550 of record JAXHTT010000131.1, read on the forward strand.
CCATCAACTTGGTCGCTGGAAGACGTTAAAGCAAGACAAGCCTGAACTTATTATTGGTGTAGGCGGTTGTGTGGCTTCTCAAGAAGGTGACACCATACGCCAGCGTGCGCCGTTCGTAGACTTGGTATTTGGCCCTCAAACGCTGCACCGTTTGCCTGAAATGATCAACGAACTTCAAGGCGGCGCAAAGTCAGTGATTGACGTGAGCTTCCCTGAAATTGAAAAGTTTGATCGCCTGCCTGAGCCACGTGCTGAAGGCCCAACGGCGTTCGTTTCAATTATGGAAGGCTGTTCAAAATATTGTACGTTCTGCGTAGTACCTTACACCCGTGGTGAAGAAGTAAGCCGCCCTGTCGACGACGTATTGCTTGAAATTGCGCAGCTTGCAGGTCAAGGTGTACGTGAAGTAAATCTTCTAGGTCAAAACGTTAACGCGTATCGCGGTGACAATTACGACGGCACAATTTGTCGTTTCTCTGAGTTACTAGAGCTTGTAGCTGCTATCGATGGCATCGACCGTATTCGTTACACCACATCTCACCCGGTTGAGTTTACTGACGATATCATTGAAGCATACGCGTCTATCCCTGAGTTAGTAGACCACCTGCACTTACCTGTTCAAAGCGGCTCTGACCGTATTTTGAACTTGATGAAGCGTGGCCATACAGCAATCGAATACAAGTCTAAAATGCGTAAGCTGAAGAAAATTCGCCCGAACATTAGCTTGTCGAGTGACTTCATTATTGGGTTCCCAGGTGAAACCGATGCAGACTTTGAAGCCACCATGGATTTGATTCAGGCAGTCGATTACGACCTTAGCTTCAGCTTTATTTACAGTGCTCGCCCGGGTACGCCTGCTGCCGATGCAGTGGATGATGTAAGTGAAGAAACTAAGAAGCAACGTCTTCACCTACTACAGCAGCGTATCACGCAACAAGCCCTTCGTATTGCTCGTCACATGGTTGGCACAGAGCAGCGCATTTTGGTTGAAGGCCCGTCTAAGAAGAACCCAATGGAGCTTTCTGGCCGTACTGAAAATAACCGCGTGGTGAACTTCGAAGGCACGCCTGACATGATTGGCGAGTTCGTTGATGTAAACATCACAGACGTATTTACTAACTCACTACGTGGTGAAGTTGTAAGAAGAGAAAGTGAAATGGGCTTGCGTGTTGCGGTTTCGCCCCAATCTATTATGGCAAAACATCAGGCAGATTTGCCCGATGAGCTAGGCGTAGGTCAATTTAACCCAGCCTAAAAACAATTTTATAGCGAGGAAAAGAGTAGCTTGAGTACATTGGTTAGTAACGAATTTGATTTAGAACCGGCAGATAGCAAACGTTTGTCGAGTTTATGTGGCCCCTTTGATGACAACATTAAACAAATTGAGCGCAGGCTGGGTGTAGAAATTACCTACCGAAATAACGCGTTCAAGGTGTTGGGTGAACCGCAGCAAATAAAAAGTGCTAGCGAATTACTTAAGCTTCTTTATATAGAAACTCAGCCTATTAAGGGCCGTATTCCTGAGCTAGAAGCAGAACAAGTTCATCTTGCCATTCAAGAAGCCCGCGTTATTGAAAAAGACGCTACTGGCGGCTACGGAAAAGAGGTGAATATTAAAACGAAGCGCGGAGTTATTAAGCCGCGCAACCCCAACCAAGCGCAATACGTGGCAAACATTGTAAACCACGATATTACTTTTGGTATTGGCCCTGCCGGAACAGGGAAAACCTACCTCGCCGTTGCGGCTGCTGTGGATGCACTAGAACGCCAAGAAATTCGCCGAATCTTGCTTACCCGTCCAGCGGTAGAAGCTGGTGAGAAACTCGGCTTCTTGCCCGGCGACCTTTCACAAAAAGTAGACCCTTATTTGCGACCACTTTACGACGCTCTATTTGAAATGCTGGGCTTCGAGAAAGTTGAAAAGCTGATGGAGCGCAATGTTATTGAAGTTGCACCATTAGCCTACATGCGTGGTCGTACGCTAAACGACGCCTTTATTATTCTAGATGAAAGCCAGAATACCACTGTAGAGCAAATGAAAATGTTCTTAACCCGTATTGGCTTCAATTCAAAAGCGGTGATCACCGGTGACATCACGCAAGTAGATTTACCTCGAGGTGCAAAATCAGGGCTTCGCCATGCTATTGAAGTATTGAGCGAAGTGGATGATATTTCTTTCAACTTCTTCAACGCTGAAGATGTGGTTCGCCACCCTGTGGTTGCACGTATCGTAAGAGCCTACGAAGTGCATGACGCCGAACAGGAGCGACAACGCAAAGCGCGAAAAGAAGAGGCCTTAAAAGCTCAGCGTGAACAGTCGGCTAACAGTCTTGAGCCATCAAACAACAGCCCTGAGCGTTCGAACGACAACCCCCTTGAGCGTTCGAACGACGGCTCCCCTGAGCAAACGAAAGACGACAGTGCATCGTGAGCGCCATTATTGATGTACAACAAGCGTTTGAAGGTGACCAAGCCATTGTGTCTGCCATCCCGTCATCTTCAGAACTCGAGCTTTGGACCAATGCTGTGCTCAATTATGAAGGGTTGAGCGAACGAGAAGTCACGATTCGTTTTACCGACGAAGCAGAGAGTCAAAGCCTTAACCATGAATACAGAGGAAAAGATAAACCAACCAATGTGCTGTCTTTTCCTTTCGAAGCGCCTCCCGGGATTGAAATCAACTTATTAGGCGACCTCGTTATCTGTGCCCCGGTTATAAGCCGCGAAGCTGAAGAGCAACGAAAGAAAGTGAGCGATCACTATGCCCACATGACGGTTCATGGGCTATTGCATTTAATGGGTTATGACCATATTGAAGATGCTGAAGCTGATGAAATGGAAAGCAAAGAGATTGATATTCTTGCAAGTCTTGGCATTAGCAACCCCTACGAAATCAGTGACTAACATAAAACCATAAACTCTTGTTACAAAAGCACTTTAACACTTAATAACAATAAAACATTGACGACCAGCACGAACCATTTTAACGTTGGCGTTGACCTAACAATTAAACGGACATTATGAGCGACGATAATCCTCACTCTACCAACGGCTCCTCAGGCAAGAGTTGGTTAGATAAACTAAAAAATTCGATTTCTGGCGAGCCGAAAAGTAAAGAAGAGT
>JAXHTT010000132.1:0-10652 GCA_034190055.1 Pseudomonadota bacterium
CACGCTTAAAAAGGCGGGGTCTAAACAAGCCTTTCGCCGTGTGGATTTTGAGTATGTTCACGTTGCTGCGCAGCTTACCCGCGCTCAACGAGCAGACAGCTTTGTGTGGATATCTTCGGTTGGCGCTGATGCAAAAAGCAGTAACTTTTATTTGAGGGTGAAAGGAGAACTGGAGAACGCCATTATGCGAATGCCGCAATTACCCCATGCTTCGGCAGTTCGACCTTCACTCTTGTTGGGCGAACGCAATGAATCTCGGACACTAGAAGATATAGCGCAGAAGACCGCGCCTATTTGGCAAAGCATAATGAAAGGGCCGTTAAAGAAATATCGCCCCGTTCATGCTGTGGATGTGGCCAGAAACATGATGTCACTGCAGCGCTGGTAAATGGCATAGCAAATAAGCGCTAACCGTATATGTCACCAGCTTAACGTGAAGCGCAATCCAACTTGGTATAGAATGCGCGCCTTTTAACGCACTAGGTAATATGACTTCCCCATGTTCCGCTGTAAACAATTCACCGTAGCGCAAGATAAATGCGCCATGAAAGTGAACACCGACAGCCTAATTTTAGGAAGTTGGGCTAACGTTCGTGCAGACATTAGCCACGCCCCGCGTATTTTAGATATTGGTACCGGCAGCGGTATTTTAGCCCTAATGATGGCGCAAAAAGCCGAAAGTCAGTTAGTCGATATTGGATTTCGAATTGATGCCATCGAAATTGATAAGGACGCAGCGGTGCAGGCAGCAGTTAACTTTGAAAATTCAAAATGGGCAGGGCAGCTGCATATTCACAGTTGCGATCTGGCTGATTTTAAGCCGGCCTATTTGTATGACACCATCATTTCTAATCCGCCTTATTTCGACACGCCAGCGAAGGTTTCTAATGCATACAATAAGCAAAGCCACAATCGTTCAGTAGCAAGGCAAACATCTACATTAAGCCCTTACGAGCTTTTTAACGCTAGCAGCGCATTATTGATAGAAAGCGGACAAATGTACTGCGTTTACCCCGCGTCGATGGAAGCTGACATTATCAAAACTGCAGCCGGTCATGGTTTATTGTTGGAAGCGATGCTTTATGTAAAGCATACATCGGATAAAGACCCATACCTTTGTGCATTTCGCTTTAGCAAAGTAATGAATAATGCTGACGGCGGACATGCAGATTGCACTGCGTATGCAGACCATCTGCTCTTTACCACAAAGGTTGCGAATGAAAGTGCGCTGGTTATTAGAGACCGCGAGGGTAATTACACAAATGAATACAAAGCCCTTTGTCAGCCTTTTTACCTTAGATTTTAATGAGCTTATATAAATGAACATAGTTGCAGAAGGTTTTGGCGCGATAGCCGTTGTTTTAAATTTTATTGGTTATCGCCAAACCGATGTCGACAAATATTTGCTTATTTCAGCGTTTGCTTTAAGTGCATTAAGTGCCCATTTTTTCATGTTGGACGCTATGGCTGCTGGCATTGGTACACTGCTCGCAAGCGTGCGTAACTTTATTGCTATCAAACACAGAAGTAATGCAATTCTGTTTTTTTTCGTCGCGGTGAATCTAGGCTTCCTCGTCTATGAATGGTTTGTGTTAGAGCACAGCTGGATCATTTTCATTGCCTATGCGTCATCGCTGATATTTACAGTGGGGTCACTGGTTATTCGCAACACCCATACCATAAGGAAAGTTTTCTTAGTTGCCGAAACCTTAGGATTACTATACGCCTTATCAGTAGGTAGTATTTTCGGTACTATTTTCAACATCAGTAACTTGATCAGCATATTAAGTAAGCTCCGCAAGCCGTAGATACAACTCTCACAACTTTTATAAACCTCATCTTATCAATTAGTCTAAGCGTGCTTTTTTTGCTCAAAAAAAGCACGCTTTTTAGCGCTCCAAATTTTGGAAAATGTTTGACTAAATGGTCATTAAATCTCTCTCTCTCTTTCTTTCTAAATTCCTTATTTTTAAAGGGTTAGACCAAAGTCCAATGGGCTAAAGTTCAATATCTTAATTCTAATATAAGCGTATCATTATTAATCAGTAAGTATGGTTTCAGCAATTTTTCCTCTAAGTGTGTGGAAGTAAACTCAACGGGTAGTAGTGAGGGGAGTATGCGCAGTGAAATTAGTCGATAATAAAGAACAATTTAGTCAATCTGATCTGCTTGAACAATCGTTTCAGAGCGCCATAAACGATGGTGCTGCTGTTAATGTATATGAGCGAGCAAGACACTTTCGTGACGTCGCTTCGGCAAGCGAACAGCCTCGTCTAGTTGAAGCACGAACAAGCTTAGAAACAGAAAACCTGTGGAAAAAGCGCCTCAATATGTTGCTAGATGCAGAGAATAAACTCATAAAAGTTATACGTTTGCGCAAAATTACTGGTATATTTACTGTATTGAGCACGGCTATGTTTTTATTTTCCCTGTACTTAGCGCCGTCTATGTCGCCAGTCGTTTTTTACGCATTGAGCGCCATCGCTGCTTTCGGCATTGCAACTTACCCTGCGTGGTTTTTGGTATCAAAAAGCAATAGAAAGCGCAGAGATCACATCTCTAGTTTGTTTTACAAAAGCAATCACGAGGTAGAGATAGCAGACGGAAAAATGACGTTAATCAACAGGGCGAATTATGCAAGTGTAACGCAAATACACATAATGGATCGCAACTTTGGTTCAATGGCAAACTAATAAGCATCACTACACGTCACACCTAATTACTGTATTGTTGGTAGCGTCGTTTGTCCTTGGGGCGCTACTGCTAGCACCAATGGATGCGCTCGGACAACTCCTCGCATCCGTCACTATTCTCATCTTTATATCGCTTTGTAGTAAAGAAGCTAGGCATTCTCAAAAATATCAAAACTTATTCCGAGTGCTTGCGCTCGTGCTTGCTATCGCCCTCAGTGTTAGATACCTACTTTGGCGTGGCATCTATACTCTGACCTATTCGGATGTACTCTCAATGATTGCGGTTTGGCTTTTGTTTGCCGCAGAAATTTATGCCGGATTTACATCTGTTCTTGGGGCTATTGTGAATGCCTTTCCGCTCAGTCGTCCTCTTTTGACTTTAGAAGGAATGGACAAATCTTTGCTGCCGACCGTAGACGTTATGATCCCGAGTTATAACGAAGATGAAGAGATTCTCGAGGTCACAATTCGTGCCGCACAAATGTTAGATTATCCAAAAGATAAGCTTCATGTTCATTTGCTCGACGACGGCGGAACAGATCAGAAAATTAATGCAGATAACCCTATCGCAGCGGCATCAGCAAAGCAGCGAAGACAGGATCTTCAGACACTTTGCTCCCGCTTAGGTGTAACGTATCACACACGCGCTAAAAATGAATTTGCAAAGGCTGGTAACGTTAACAGTGCTATACAAAACACCAGCAGCGACCTAATCGTTATTCTTGACGCTGACCATGTTCCTACTTCTGATTTTCTCGATAGAACCGTACCCTGGATGCTAAAAAACGAAAAAGTGTTCTTGGTTCAAACGCCTCATTTCATGGCTAACCCTGATCCAGTCGAAAGAAACTACTTCTCTGCGTTTACACGCATGCCGTCAGAGAACGACATGTTCTACGGTACTATCCAAAAAGGGTTAGATTATTGGGGAAGTTCGTTTTTTTGTGGTTCTGCCGCATTAATGCGAAGAGAGCACCTTGATTTGGTGGGCGGAATCTCTGGTGACTCCATTACCGAAGATGCTGAAACCGCGCTAGACCTGCACAAGATGGGCTATGAGTCTGTGTATGTTGATAGACCTATGGTAAGCGGACTTGCTCCTGAAACCTTCGATGCGTTTATTCAACAGCGTATGCGTTGGGCGCAGGGGATGACACAAATTTTACTACTTAAAAAGCCATTTAAAGCGGAAGGTCTGAAGTGGTACCAGCGGGTGGGCTACATGAGTTCAATCATGTTTTGGCTGTTTCCTTTTGCCCGTATTATTTTCTTGTTAATGCCGCTGGCGTACTTAGTTTTTGGCCTTCAGGTGTATCACGCCTCATTACTTGAAATTCTTGCGTTCACTCTGCCCCATGTAGCAGCGACATATATGATATCGACCATGCTCTTTGGTCGAACGCGATGGCCCCTTGTCTCAGAGTTATATGAAATATTGCAATGTGCTTTTACGCTGAAAGCCTTAGTTAAAGTTTTCTTGAAACCTCGCGCTCCCTCTTTTGTGGTAACGCCCAAAGGAGAAAGTCTGGAAAAAACCTTTGTATCACCACTTTCGAATATTTTTTACTGGCTGATTTTGATCATCACTTTCGCACTAGGCTCTGGTATTTATAAATTTATTACTGAGCCGATCACCAGAGAGTTAACCGTAGTGGTAATGCTTTGGAACGTATTCAACTTAATATTATTGTTGTCTGTACTGAGTGTCTTACTAGAGCGAAAACAGGTTCGCAGTCAGGCACGTTTGCCTGCCACTAATAGCGTGGTTATCAAAACTGAAGACAGACAGGCGTGGGTAGGTGATTTAGTAGATATGTCGCTTGGTGGGGCAAGACTGCGTTTAAAGGGAGAGGGCGCTTACGTCCCCGAAGGCGCGATGTTAACTTCATGGAGCCATGCGCTTAATAAAAATGTGCATGTTCCAATAAATGTGCTGCACTATGATAGTAAGACAAAAATGCTTCGTGTGCGCTTCGTGCCAAAAACTTCAGAGCAAGAGAACGAAGTAATTGCCCTTTCACTTTGTGATAGTTCGCGCTGGCTATCGTTTCAGCGAAGAAGGACACGGCCTATATCATATTGGTTTGGGGCTAAACATGTACTTAAAGTCGGGCTCAAACCCGCTTTATTGCATATGCTTGTATTAATGGGTAAATTCGCCAGTAAATTGGGGCTGATTGCTAAGTCGGCAAAGGAATAAAAATGATAAAAAAGTACCTTATGTTCATCTTTTGTTTGTGCATGCCTTTTACCCTTGCCGCACAAACTGATACTTACCGTCTCACTGATTTTTTCGGTGGCGATAGCACGGTTCGACTTGAGGGAAAGTCTGCTTCCATAGACATTCCTATACCTTTGAGCCCGGCGACGGATGTTGACAGTGCACTACTAACGTTAGAAGTGGTTAGTTCACAGGCGCTTATAAAAAAGCGCTCACAGCTTGTTGTCAGGTTTAATAATGCCACCATTGGGCAAATTGCGTTTGATCCTGACAGACCTTCTTTGGTTTCTGAAGTTGTTGTTCCCAAAAAGCTATGGCGTAAGGAATTTAATTCATTATCACTGGCTGTAAGTCAGCATTACGCAGAGCAATGTGTTGATGGAAGTGCACCTGAATTGTGGAGTGAAATTAATGCATATAATTCAACACTAAAAATATCTACATCGCTTAATGAGAAGCGCTTCACTCTTGAAGAACTTAGCGGCTTTTTTCACCCAGGTATTGGCGGGCAGAGAAAGGTCCAGCTATACACGGCGCGAGAAGCAGATGAGCAAACCAAATATCAAACCTTGCCTTTAGTCGCCCAAGCACTTGCATTGAGAAACCAGTACCAACCTCTTCTAATTGAAACAGATAGCTTCGATGACGGCTATGTTTTACCACAGGTAGAAGATACAGAGAATAGCTTTTGGAATGAGCGCAATGTTGCTAGGTATGAACGCGCAGCTTGGTATTTAAATGCAACCCCTAAGCAGCCTATTCACGTACTTGTCGGCACTGTTGAAGCGCTGTCTCCCGTGTTGTCTGACGAAGTTATAAACGACATTGACGGCGCGTTCCTTAAAACTCAACGCACCCCAGCATTTATTAGGAATAATAAAGTCATTGTGCCTGCGAGCTATCGTCTCATTGTCAGCGGTACTACTCAAAACGAAGTATTAGAGGCAGCAAAAGCATTAACAGTGATGGATGATGTTATTAATCCTATTTCACAAGTCACAGTTCTCTCGCAGTCTCAAATGAACCCAGAAACGCTGCAGCGTAATCTTGTGCTAAACCCCGGTAATAATTACACCTTTGAAGACTTTGGCGTTTCTACAGCGCAGTTCCGGGGCGAAAATAGTTTTAATAAACGGGTTTCATTTAGGTTACCTGCTGACTTTTATGTGCCCGAAAATGCAAGCGTGGAGTTACTCTTAGACTTTGGTTACGGCGCCGGTTTTGGACCGGGCTCTGTATTGAATGTGAACGTGAATGACGAGCTTGTTCATGGCTTATCACTGAACAATATTAACGGTCAGTCTTTCAGAGACTATCAATTACGAATACCCGCGCGCTTTTTCAAGGGCGGTATAAATAATCTAGATTTCGCTGTAACTATGCGAGCGCCTCTAGCGGGTGTGCCGTGTGATGATATTCCTGGCTCACATTTGGTTTTCCAACTCGATGACTCTTCCGCTATAAAACTCCCTGAGGCGGGTAATGTGGCCGTGCAGCCTGATTTGGCGTTGTTTTCTGAAACCGCATACCCGTTCGCACGTTTCAAGTCGGCTCCCCCTTCGACGGTTGCCATCCCATCAGTCGACTATTTAGATTCTGCGTTAACATTACTGGCAAAATTAGCTCAGGTTGCGCAAGCACCGTTGTTAAATGTGCAAGTAGCATCGGGTAATGATATTTCCACCGAGGGTTCTGTCATTGTGCTTGGTACGCCAGATACCTTAGATGAGATAGAGCAGAGCGAATTCAATACGGCAATTGAAGCAACCAAACGTTGGTCGTACAGATTACAAAACAACTTATACAACCGTATTCGAACAATGACTGGCGACTTGTCTTATAAAGAAATGCGAGTTGACGGGCACACCGTACAAAAAAGTGATTTGGGGGAGCAAGCTATCCTTACCGCCCAGGCACACCCTGTATCCAGTGAAACTGATACCTTGTTCATTTTGGCAGCGCAAACGCCTGAGTTATTAAACGCGAGACTCGAAGATTTAGTTAGTTTGGCAATGTGGGGACAAATGGGGGGAGATTTCTTTGCGTGGAAAGATGGTCTTTCTCCATCGCTTATTATGCAGGTTAGCGATAAATATGAGGTTGGCGAAGCTGATGATACTTGGTTGCACTTAAGGTTATGGCTATCTAATAACCCGTGGTATTGGCTGGTTGGCTTTATATTTGTTGTATTTATTGTCAGTCTGCTAGTTTACTTGTTGCTTAAACGCAGAAACAAACAAGTGCAGGACTCATGGTAAATATACACAGCGTTTTCAGAGCAACATTTTTATTTGGTCTCACGCTGTTGGTAATGTCGTGTGCTACTGAAGATGAGAGCGAATTTAAGTCTCAGTATATCGCGTATAAGGCGCTGTTTATTGACGGTGGACGGGTAGTCGATACCGGAAATGATGAGGTATCACATAGCGAGGGGCAGGGATACGGCATGCTCTTCGCCGTTGCCGCAAATGATAAAGATACCTTCGACGCACTATGGTATTGGACGAAAAGTACGCTAATGCGTGACGATGGCTTGTTTAGCTGGCGCTATCGACCTTGTGTTGATAATTCAGCATCGTGTATCGATGACCCTAATAATGCCTCTGATGGCGAAATTCTTATCGCGTGGGCGTTACTGCGTGCGCATGAACAGTGGGATGTAATTTCGTATCTGGAAGACGCTAAAACAATTGTAGGTGCTGTCGAACAGAAATTATTGATAACTAATAATAACAGCGTTGTGTTGTTACCTGGTGAATACGGGTTTACGTCCGAACAAGCAGGGAAGGACAGTTTGCAGTTAAACTTGTCTTACTGGGTTTTTCCCGCTATCACTGATTTGGCAAAAATATCGTCTGCGCCCGCACGCTGGGACAAGCTTTATCAGTCGGGCTTAGCTTTACTGTCTAAGATGCAATTCTCTTCTTATCAGTTGCCAAGTGATTGGGTGCGTTTTACGCCCACCAATACTAACTCAGGCAATAAGGATATTGGCACAGTAAGCCTAGATAACGTGATATCGCCTGAATTCGGCTTTAATGCGATCCGCATACCACTGCAGCTTTCATGGTCACCGCAGTTTCGAAAAAACACTCAGTTAGCCGAAGAGTTACTAGCGCCATATTATGCATGGTGGGCTGTTACACCTACGCCAGCTACCGTCAACTTGTTAAACGAGGAGACAGCTGAGTACGAGATGTCTAAAGGCATGAAGTCGGTTCAGATTGCAGTAAACAGCCTTATGAAATCAGAAGCGTTAAAAAAGCCTGAGTGGCCTTTAATTGACCGCAATATGGATTATTACTCTGCAAGCCTAACGTTACTCTCTATGCTAGCGGTTTTGGATAACGCATCGTGAAAGAAAGATTTACACGCACGTCACTCTGTCTAGCCATCAGCGCATTACTCACATCCTTTGGGCCGACGCAGGCGTACGGCCAAACTAAAACAACCTACAAAGAAAAAGATCTAGGCATACTGCCGGTACAACAAGAACAACCTGATTTAACCGGGCTTTGGTATCACATTAAGGAGCGGCAGATAGAGCAAGCCAACCAGGAATTTACGCGTTTAAAGGCCCGCTACCCCGGCTGGAAGGTACCGAAAGAGGTCGAAACTGAGCTAAACAGAATCAATGGTCGACTAAAAGGCACTATCAAGCCCGTTGTTTCAGTACCGAGAGTAGATAAGTCAGACAAACCAGCGGCTGAACCCACGCCCAACGACTCGCGCGAATCGTCTCAAGAGCAGTTCGCTAAGCCTGCCTCAAAAGCGCTTCCGCTAGAAAGATTTGCGCAATTAACGCCTAAAGCTAGAGCTAAAGCGCCAAAGCAGCAAGTAGAAAGACTTATTGCGTTAAGCAATCAGTTAAAGCGTACGGACTTTTACTTGCTCATGGGGTGGACTGCCATCGACAAAGGCATGCTCAAAATAGCAGAGCAACAGTTCACCGCAGCCTTGCAGTTGGCTGTTCGAGACATCGAAAAGCAATCAGCACAGCAAGGTTTAAACAGCATTACGGGTATTAAACTTCAGCAGGCATTGTCACTGCGTGATACAACAACCTTGGCACAGTTACTTAAAACTGACACTAATGGCTACGCGAGAGAAGTGCTACAAGGCGCGGCGTGGCAACAATACGATTTAAAAAATTATGACTTTGCCGAAGCGCTGTTTAGTTTAGTCGAAGATAACGAAGGCAGATATCTGGCAGTTAGCGCACAAAGCAGTGATACTGCCAAACAAAACGCTTTCGATTTGGCGTGCAGTATTGATACTGAGGTATTCATAAGACGCTGCGCTGATGGCTTGGCGAGTCGACAGGCCCAGCTTTACGATACAAGGCGTTACAAAGAGAGTATTCAAGCTGGCGAAGCCCTTGAACGCTTGCGGCCTCTAAGCTTAGAGGAACGCGCGTTAATTGGTTGGGCTGCAAAAGAGATACAAGACACGTCCACCGCAACGGCCGCGTTCGAGCAAGTGCTATCGAAAACGCCAACCGACACGGTTATTGCTAATGAATTGGTGTCATTGAATCAAAGTGACGACGCGACATTAAATCGCTTGGCTTTAAAATACAATGCAGTGAAGAGCATTTTGCAAGCGCGTACTAGACTAAATGCGTGGCCGAGAAAGCAATTTTGGTTAGCTTATCAAAACGATGACCAACAAGCGGTTGCCGCACAAACTAAAGATGGCTTAAGTGCAGTTTACGGGATAAATACCCGCAAACGAAGTGGGGGCGAGGGGCTTGGTAATTTTGATGTAGTGTCTCAATACATTGGTGTTGGCAGCGGTTATAAAAACTGGCTTTGGCAAGTTTCACTCGACTATAAGCAGTTCTACAGCGGTTCTCCTCAAGTTGGTGATTGGTTCGGAGACAGGCAATTAGATACTGAATCTTTGGGCATAAGCGGTTTTGAAGACACGGGTGTTCGCGCTGAAGCCTATTATCAAGCGCCAGACTTTAATTTTTACGCCAACGTAGAATATGGCATGTTCGATCAACCCGTTGGCGCAAAAGTCACCGGGCAAATCTCGGCGACAAAGTTCTTAGCAAGTACTACCGTTGCTGCCACGCTATTTAGAAAAGCGAAAGAAGACAGTCTATTGAGTCAGACCGGAACTTTTTATGCTAACCGAGAGCAGTCTTGGGGCTATGTGATAGAAAGTGGTATTCGTGGATTAGTTGCCCATTCCATAGCCGACAATATCTCGGTTGCGGGGACTGCGCAGTTAAGTCGATTGGAAGGCGAGCTGGTTGCTGATAATAGCGCGCTAACGCTTCGTGGTGACGTAAGCTACGACATAGCTGATATTGTATCCCCTCGCCTTGACTATTGGCGTGTAGGGCCATTCTTAAGCTATACGAGTTTTGATAAAAATTTGAGCGGCTTTACGGTCGGCACTGGTGGCTATTTTAGCCCGAGTCAGTTTGTCAGCATTGGCGGCTATTCTGAATTGCTCACCCTAGAGGCACACAACTGGCAGGTTAAACTGCGTAGTTCACTAGCGCTCTCGCGTGTTAAACAGGATGATGATTTGCGCTTTCAAACAGGAGAAGCGTTTCGTACTGAAGACTTAGATGAGACCCTTGGTGAAAACTCAGATACAGGCTTAAGTGGCAATCTTATGGCGGAAGGCCAGTATCGTATTGACCACAACTGGATTGTGGCTGGCTATATTGGAAAAGCGTTTGCGGTCGAATATCAAGCGTTTGAAGCGGGTATTCAAATAAG
>JAXHTT010000133.1:0-10518 GCA_034190055.1 Pseudomonadota bacterium
CCAGTGGTTTAGCGGTCGGGGCGCCTATATTCACGTAGGAGCACTTATTGGCACTATCATGACCGGTAACGTATTTTTCAATATTATGCCTAACCAGCGCAAAATGGTGGCTGCGGTAGCTGACAAGAAAGATATAGACCCTGCGTGGGGCGCAAGTGCCAAACTTCGCTCGGTGCACAATAACTACTTCACGCTACCCCTGCTGTTTATTATGATTTCAAATCACTACCCAATGACCTATCAGCATCCTCAAAATTGGCTGGTACTCATTGCCATAATGGCCGCTGCAGCGTGGATACGTCATTTCTTTAACCTGCGTCATGTGGGTACCACTAAACCAAGTATATTAGTCTCTGGCGCTGTTGCCATGCTCGCTATAGCACTGTGGGTATCTTGGCCACAAGCATCTTCAATTCAACCGTTGAGTCATAATGACGCGCTACCTTCTTCAACCATGAACGCAAAATCATCGGCTCAACCTGATTTAAGCGCGCCTACAAGCGAAGTAGAAAACGAAACATCGACAGTGGTTAGTAACGAAACCGTTGCGAGTTTGATTACCACTCACTGTGTAAGCTGCCACTCGCGTACACCCACCGATGAGATTTTCAAAGTGGCGCCTTTAGGCGTAGTCTTAGATTCGTGGGCAGATATTGAGAGGTTCGCGCCACAATTGGTTCGAAGAACCACTGTGACCAAAGACATGCCGTTTTTGAACAAAACAAAAATGACCGAAGAGGAAAGGCAAGTTATAGCGCGCTGGTTTGCACAGCAGCAGTAAAATACTATGAGCGATGTAGCAGCTTGGCTATATCGCTTTATTCCACTGACTATTCATCGCTTCTACAACTTGCCCACTTTGCTTTTTTTCGTACATTACCTCATCTGCTCGGTCTAACCATTCCTGAACAGTATTGATACCCTCGTTCCACTGCACCCACCCAACGCTAAAGGTGATAGGTACGACCTCATTACCATCAATATCAATCTCAAATTTACTGTTTTCTATCCTGTCAAAAAATACTGCTGTTTCTTTCTCATCTGTACCGTAGAGCAAAATGACAAATTCATCGCCACCGATACGGCCAAACCGGTCGCTATCTCGCAAAAGTGAGCCCATTTTATTGGAGAACTCAACTAACGCTTTATCGCCTATCTTGTGCCCATATTTATCATTAATTTCTTTAAACTTATCTAGGTCGACATAAACAAGGGTAGACACTGTTTGGACTCGCCCCATGCGAGAAATCTCGTCACTTAACTGACTAAAGATCTCTCTTCTATTGGCAAGCCCTGTGAGCGAATCAGTTTTTGAAAGGTGCTCTAGCTTTGTGACTGCACTCATTAACGCTTGCTGTTGGTTTTTCTCTCGCGTTATATCGTCGGCGGTTCCTAATATAAGCGACTGCTTCTCGGAATTGTCATAAATTAAACTTCCACGATCATGAAGGTACTTCACCTCGCCTTTGGAATCATAAATACGATATTGAATATCCCAATTTTGCAAAGGCCGCTGACTGAACACTTTTAAAACCCGCGCTTTATCATCTTCATGAACATGGTCTATAAAGCCAACCGGATTACAATAAAGTTCATATTCGTTACGACCAAAAATTTTTTCGTATCCGTCATTAACGTACTTTAGCTTAATTAAATCAGGCGTTGCCACCCAAATAAAAGTTCTATCTGAGAATGCGCGTACAATCTTACTGAATAATGCATCGACCTGAAAAAGCTCAGACTGAATGCGCTTTTTCTCATCAATATCTTCGACCACAGAAATAAAGTAGTCCGGATTGCCACGCCGGTCTCTGACTAAAGAAACGGTTAATTGCGCCCATACCTGCTCACCGTCACGTCTTAGGTAGCGTTTTTCCAACGAGTAGTTTTCAATATCCCCTTTTAGAAGGCGTTCTAGATAATCAAGGTCCTCGTTAAGATAGCCTGGTACAGTTAATTCTTGAAAAGTAAGCTTAGTGAGCTGTTCATCTGAATACCCTAAAAAGTCACACAGTCGTTTATTCACACGGATGAAGCTGCCATCCACACTGACATGCGCAAGCCCTACTGGGCAAGCGTAAAAGGTTTTTTCAAACATAGGGCGTAGCCCCGCTAAATAATTGCATTCCTTCGCCTCAATCAAAATAGCACCTATAATTAAGCACCAGATTTATTTATACTTTAGTATATAAGTATAGATTAGCATTTTTTCTTAGCTAAAAAAGTTGACTAAGAAAATGGCTTAGATAATCGTCAGCAGACTTATCATGAACACAGCTAGATACGTTGAATGGGACGGCAAGCCCCTTACCTGAAAAAAGGGACAAATTAGCGTTAAACGCTAACACAAGCTTTCTAATTTATTTATGTTAAGCGCTTTATTATCAGGAGTCAGTTGTGATCGAATTTTCAGTTGTTATCTTTTCTCAGCCTAACCAACAAGAAGCGCTACTAAAACTACTAACCCCCTTGGTCGAGGCAAGCCGCAAAGAAAAAGGGGCTATAATGTATGACCTACATTCAAGCGAAGAGGGTGTGTTTGTTATTACGGAAAAATGGCAATCTCAAGCAACGCTTGATGCACATGAATCCACCACGCACTTTATAGTTTTCCAAGAGAAAGCGAGTGCTCTAATTGAGAAAGTACTTAGATTGCCGCTAGTATCAATCTAGATGTGAATTTTTACTATCAGTTCGCTTATATGGTTACCCTCTCAGCGAAAGTAAATATGTTCGCAATCGCGGCATGTTGCCACAGGCAATAGTGGTTCCACATCAAGGTAATACAACAAAGAGTGAGGATATTTCAAAGGCAGTGAACAATTGCGTAACCTGCCTTCATCGTTCCACCGGTATATTTCGGCTATTAATCGTTTGTATGATTTTCAGACCAGACTCTTAGCTGTTCGAGTATATCTAAGGCAGAACGGCCAAAATCCGTCAAGCTATAAGCAACGGCTATAGGGCGAGAGTCAATAACATTGCGTCTAACCATACCGTTGTTTTCAAGCTCTTTTAAGCGCTGGTCTACCATCTTGCGGCTTGCGCCACCTAGCATTCTACATAAGTCATTAAACCTAACTGGCTCGTCTTTTAAATGATAAATAATAGAGCCTGTCCATTTACCACCTATCAAACGCATGCCGCGTTCAATCGCGCAAGGCTCCGTACACGTATTTAAAACGGTTTTTCTACCCTTAGCGTCTGTTTTTATTTCACTTTCCATCAAATTTCCTAAAAAAACCACCTAGTTACTAAAAGTATACTAATTGCTTGTTCGAACAAGGTAACTAAAATAGACCGCATAAGCAAGTATGCCTTTAAGTTTACCTTTAGCTAATTCGTCTAATATCAATGTAAAAAGTTCACTATAGGCCCTATTTGGAGTGTAAGCATGAAAGATATTCATTTATACACCGCAAGCACAATGAATGGATGGAAGCCCGTTATCTTTTTGGAAGAGGCAGGTGTAGATTACGACTTAACCCACATTGACTTCGCCTCTCGGCAGCAAAAGTCGCCTGAATATCTAGCCATCAATCCCAATGGCCGCATCCCAACTATCATCGATAAATCTAACAACAACTTCGTGGTTTTCGAGTCCGGCGCCATACTTTGGTATCTAGCGAAAAAGTATCAAAAGTTCATTCCGCCAAACAACGATAAGGAATCAGAAGTTCTGCAGTGGCTAATGTTTCAAATGGGAGGGATCGGGCCAATGATGGGACAGGCCATGTTCTTTCAGCGGATTGCGCCCAAACAGGGTGAGCACAACCCCTACGCCATTGACAGGTACGTTTCAGAAAGTCGGCGCCTTTTAGAAGTGCTAAACACACGGCTTGAAGGTCGAAGTTATTTAGTGAACGACGAGTTCACTATTGCTGACATGGCAACCTACCCTTGGGCCAGAGCCTATCATTGGGCAAAAGTAGATGTTTCGGGTCTGGAAAACCTTAAAGCATGGTTCAAGCGCATTGATCAACGCGAAGCAACTCAGCGCGCACTAACTATTCCGGAACCTTTCGAGGCTTTCTTTGGCAGAGGGGATTCAGAACAACAAGCTAAGCAAGAGAAAGCTAACGCTGACAGATTTTAATATTACTAATTAAAACAGGCAAAACAGACCGTTCAAACCAAGTGAAGCGCCTTGGCGAGAGCATATTAAACATTAACTTCACGGTGACACAAACCATGATTGAATTTACATTAAATGGAAAAAAAGTGCAGACAGATGCTGCATCAGATACGCCTCTCGTTTGGGTGATACGCGATGAGTTTGGATTAAAAGGTACCAAGTTTGGGTGCGGTGTTGCCATGTGTGGCGCCTGCACGGTACATATTGACGGTAACGCTATTCGCTCGTGCTCTTATCCTGTTTCGTTAGCTAAAGGCAAGAACGTAAACACTATCGAAAGCCTCAACAACGAGCATCCGCTGCAATCTGCTTGGGTAGAAGAGCAGGTTCCTCAGTGTGGCTATTGCCAGTCTGGTCAAATCATGCAAGCAGCGACCTTACTAGACAGAAACCCAAATCCAAGCGACCAAGATATCGTTAACCACATGAGCGCAAACTATTGCCGCTGTATGGCTTATGCGCGCATAAAAAAAGCGATCAAGCGCGCCGCAACGTCTTCAGTTCAATACTTTGACCCAAACGCTTCATCAGAAGGTGAAAACGCATGAGCATGAAAAACATCTCTAAAGAAAAGAAAGACATGATCAACTTATCTCGCCGTTCTTTCATGGTGGGGTCAATGAAAACATCTTTATTCATGGCATTTGGTGCTGCCGCTATTCCTTCTGTTTTATCTGCCAAAGAGGCCTTTGAAGCTAAGCGCTTCTCTCCCAACGTTTGGTTTGAGATGGACACCCAAGGTAAGGTTACTGTAAACATTGCCAAAGCGGAAATGGGGCAGCATATCGGTACACCGATTGCCCGAATTCTTGCTGACGAACTCGAATGTGATTGGGATAACGTGTCTATTGTTCACGTTGATACTGACCCGAAATGGGGCTACATGGTAACGGGTGGCTCTTGGTCAATTTTCCATACTTACAAACCTATGTCACAAGCAGGTGCAGCTGGCCGCATGGTGTTAATTGACGCAGGTGCGAAGCTACTTGGCGTACCTGCCGATAGTTGTAAGGCAGAAAAAGGCTTTGTTATCTCAGGTAACAAGAAAATTAGCTATGGCGATATCGTAGCGAATGGCAAAGTAGACAAAACATTCAGTGCAGATGAGCTTGCTGAACTGCCAATTAAACCGGGTAAAAAACGCCACCTTATCGGTGTTAACGCAGACTACAAAGCGCTCGACATCCCGCCTAAAACTAACGGTACTGCAGTATACGGCATTGATGTTGAAGTGGAAAACATGCTCTATGCACGCCCCATTCTCCCTCCGACTCGTTATGGCAGTACAGTAACGAATGTGGACGACAGCAAAGCTAAGAGTCTACCGGGATATAAAGGTTATAAAGTGCTCACCGATCCGAGCGGTACCATCGAAGGCTGGGTTACTGTATTGGCTACAGACTACCCCACCGCGATTAAAGCCGTTAACATGGTGAAAGTTAGCTATAACGCCGGTAAAACTGCCAAGGTTTCTGAAGGCGACATTCAAAAAGAAGGCGAAAGAATTGTACGTGACCGTAATGAAGGCACCGTTTTTGTAGATGAAGGAAATATAGAGCTGGCGCAAACGAAAGCGGCACAAACTATTGAGGCTTTATACACCACCGCTACTGCAAGTCACTTCCAGCTAGAACCGTTGAACGCTATTGCGGAATTCAAAGAAGGAAAATGGCACATCCATACGGGCAACCAGTGGCAGAGCCTAACACTCCCTACTGTAGCTAAGGCCGCAGAAGTGCCAGAAAGTGATGTGATCCTTCACCAGTATTATCTTGGCGGTGGTTTTGGTCGACGCCTTTATGGAGATTGGATTGTTCCAGCTTTGCTTACAGCTAAAGCTGCTGGCCAGCCAGTCAAATTGGTGTTTATGCGCCCGGATGATACATTATTTGATCAACCCCGCTCCGCATCTACCTCGCTGTTCAATGCGTCGTTTGATGAAAATAATCAGTTTTTAGGCATGGAGCATGCGCTTGCGGCAGGCTGGCCAACACTAAAAATGGCACCAGGATTTCTAGCACCAGGAGTAAGCGGCGAAGGAAAAGTCGATATGTTCTCGGCATCTGGCGCCGACCATTGGTACACCATGTCACATCACCGTGCTCGTGCTGTTAATAACAAGGTCGCGCAAGATACTTTCACACCAGGCTGGCTGCGTTCGGTAGGTCAAGGTTGGATTGTATGGGGCTTAGAATCATTTATTGACGAAGTGGCTTTAAAAGCGAACAAAGACCCCGTCGACTTCAGACTTGCTATGTTAGACGGTAAAGGTAAACAAGGGGGCAAAGCGCCAGAAAGTGTCGGCGGTGCCACTCGACTTGCCAATACTCTTGAGATTCTTAAGAAAAAGACGGCGAATGTTAAACTTGGTGCTGACGAAGGCATTGGCTATAGCGTAAGTGCAGGTCAAGAACGCACTATGCCAGCTTGGCTCGCGACTGCAGCTCATGTTCACGTTAACAAGCGCACAGGAAAAATAACTGTTAAGAAACTTTGGGTAGTATCGGATGCTGGTATTGTTATTCATCCAGATGGCGCAATAGCGCAGCTTGAGGGTTCATTGCTGTGGGGGTTGAGCTTGGCACTGTTTGAACATAACGAAGTGAAAAACGGTCAGGTTTCAAAAACAAACTTACATACCTACCTTCCTCTACGTATGAACGATGTTCCAGAAATGGATATTGAACTTGTTGAAAGTGAGGAGTTTCCAGTAGGACTGGGTGAACCAGGCGTTATCGGTGTAGCCCCTGCTATCGGCAACGCAGTACACCAAGCAATTGGTGTAAGACTGCGTCATTTGCCTATGCTCGCGCAGCACGTGACTACAGCATTGAAAGCATAAGGACAGTATGATGAAATTGATACCTCTCCTATTAATTAGTGCTCTTTCTGTGCTCGCGCTTAGCGGGTGTATTGCAAACAAAAATGACGATAGTGATCATAGAAATATGACCGCTAGCACGTCAAAAGCAGCTAACTCAACACCTGCTTTTGAAGCTTATCAGCAAGATCCTAACCCAACGACTGCGTTCAACTACTTGTTCGATGTAGCAACACATCCACGGTGTGTGAATTGTCACGGTGTTATCGAGGACGGTGCTCACCGTCCAACGGTGGGCGACAACAAAACTCCTCATCCGATGAACATTACCTCTTTGAACAACTTAAAAATGGCTGTTCAAGACGGAAAGTTTGTTCAGGTTGGCGAAACGCACCCCGTAAACTGCCGTGGGTGTCACCAAGATGAAAATGCACAAGAGCCAGGCCGACCGCCTGGCGCCGCAAACGACTTAATGCCTGGCTTTGTTTGGCATATGCCGCCTCCTACCATGATTATTGGCAACGACATGACCCCCTCAAAGTTATGCAACAATTGGTTAAACCCGCGTTTGAACTCTTTTCTTGCTCAACGTGGTGGAAGAGATGACATGAAGACGTTCAAAAAAGAGTTTGAACATCATGTCAGTGACGATCCACTCGTTAGGTGGGCATGGAATCCAGGTCCAGGTCGAACGCCCGCTCCTGGTACACATGCAGAATTTGCTGAAGCAATGTCTGTGTGGATTAACGGCGGCGCACCTTGCCCGACACAAAGTTAAGTTAAAAAAGTCTTTGCCAAAAATGAACAGCCCGCGTTTTAAGCGGGCTGTTTAACGAAAGAAGTAGGCACAACTTGTTTAGGCGAGATTAGAAATGATAGTGAGCACTTAAGACAAAGGATTCTGAACCTGGATTTGTATCACCCAGCCCGCCGTTAGATATATGTCCGACTTCAGCCTCTAGCATAAAGGTATCAGAGAGTTTGTATAAACCAGAAAGTGATGAGTAGAACTCGATGGTGTCACCTAGATTTTCAGACTCATCAACGACACCGGCATGAAAAGCGACGCGCACGGAAAAGTCGTTGTATTTGTAGACGTCTTTTGCCAATCCAGCCGCGAAGTAATGTTGGCCTTGATCTGCGTTTACCAAGAGTACCGTTGGCCGGACTCCGTAGAACGATTCAAGCGGTTTGTGGATATAGGCCACGTGCAGAGCGTAACGGTCTGCATCATCGAACAGATTCCAAACAGCTGCTCCAGCTTTGAGTTCTGTGCCTTGAGGTAGAGCATGGGTGGAAAGTGATGTAAAAGGTGAAAGTAAAGATAATGCAAGTACGAGTGTTTTTACTGGTGTTTTCATGTTTATACTGTTTTATGCAAAATTAAAAGTAGCGTTCCGTCTAAGTTTTTTTCGAAGTTGTGTTCGAAGGTATTTCCATTTGTGAGTTCATAATGGTAATTAGGTTACTTTTTTCAACCTACTAATTATTAGTAACCTTATAACTTTGCGGAAACAGACATTACGAATTGCTCTAAACGTAAATATTGAATAAAGGATAAGACGGGTGACTGCTGACCTTTGGTTTGCGCTTAACTGCAATAAGACCCAAACAGCGTCAGAAATGTTGGCTGTAAAACTGAGTAGAAATGTATGACAGACGAAAACTCCATTGAACATGCTATTGAAAGCACCAAGAGCAGTAAAAAGGTACTGGTTTTATTTGCCCACCCCGCACAAACGCACTCTGAAGTAAACGTGCCGCTTTTCCATGAAGCCCAGCTAAATAAACACGTTACCGCCGTTGACCTGTACGCGGAATATCCAGATTTCAATATTGATATTGAGCGGGAACAGCAGCGTTTAGTTGACCACGATGTCATTATTTTTCTGTTTCCTCTTTACTGGTACTCAACGCCTTCTATTTTGAAAGAGTGGCAAGACTTGGTGTTGGAATATGGGTTCGCCTACGGTCATGAAGGCACTGCACTTAAAGATAAATTGTTTCTTTGTGCGTTGAGTGCAGGCGGTAAAGAAGAAGCCTACCAAACTGACGGTTTCAATCATTACACCATTAGGCAACTACTTCAGCCATTAGAACAAATGGCGCAAATCACGCATATGACCTACATCGCCCCTTTTGCTCTATTTGGCTCTCGTACTGCGCAGGAAGAACACCGGGTGGCTCAGCACAAAGACAAGTGGGTAACTTTGCTGAAAAAGCTAACAACCAATACCCTCGATTTAGAAAAAGCAAAGCGTATCGAAAATCTCGCAGACCTTTGTACTTCTCAAGGAGATTAACGTGACTGGCTATTTTTTATATGCATTTATCTACTTGGTTGCCGCTGTCATCGCCGTGCCCATTGCAAAGCGCCTTGGATTGGGGTCTGTATTAGGCTATTTAATTGCTGGCCTTGTCATAGGACCGGTATTCGGCCTTGTTGGCGATGAGACCGTTGCCATTCAACATTTTGCTGAATTCGGCGTAGTCATGATGCTGTTTTTAGTTGGGCTAGAGCTTGAGCCCCGCTCTTTATGGGCAATGAAGTCAAAGCTTATGGGATTAGGCGGTTTGCAATTAGCATTAACTACCGCGCTTATCACTGGTGTCGCTCTGTTGCTTGAACAGCCTTTCAGCATTGCTCTTACCATTGGTCTTATTTTCGCCCTTTCTTCAACCGCCATTGTTTTACAAACATTGCAAGAAAAAGGCCTCCAGAAAACTGAAGGAGGCAAAAGTGCCTTTTCTGTTTTGCTGTTTCAAGATATTGCTGTTATTCCCATGCTTGCGCTTATACCTCTTCTTGCCATACCCGAGCTGGTCGAAGCAGGAAATGCACATGGCGGCGATACAGGATCGCACGATAGTCTAAACCTTGTTGAAGGGCTTGCCCCTTGGGCTTCAGGTCTCGTGATCATTAGCTCAATTGCCTTTTTAGCCATCGGAGGACACTACTTAAGTCGCCCCTTATTTAAGTTTGTTGCTGCGTCGGGTTTACGGGAAATTTTTACCGCCACTGCGCTCATGCTCATTATAGGAATTGCAGCACTAATGGGACTTGTAGGTCTCTCTCCCGCCCTTGGTGCATTCTTGGCTGGTGTAGTTTTGGCAAACAGTGAATTCAGGCATGAACTTGAAGCTAATATCGAGCCGTTTAAAGGCTTATTGTTAGGCCTCTTTTTTATAACGGTAGGCGCAGGCATTAACTTTTCCGTACTTAGTGAAAGCCCGATGCTAATAGCAGGGCTAACCGTAGCTGTTATGCTTGTGAAAGCCATTGTGCTGTTTATCATCGCCTTAATTTTCAAAATAAAAGGCACTAACAAATGGCTGTTCACACTAAGCCTTGCCCAGGCGGGTGAATTTGGCTTTGTACTGTTAAGTTTTGCCTCGCAAAACTATGTGCTGCCCAACGACATTATTTCTGTACTTTCTCTTGTTGACAAAAATGGACTTGCTTTGTTTTATTATCACACGGCAAAGCTGTACAAAAGCTTGGTCAGACCGATTCTTGAAAGTGGTCACTCAGTTTGGAATCCACAGGCCAAAGGACTCTGCA
>JAXHTT010000134.1:0-10418 GCA_034190055.1 Pseudomonadota bacterium
CCAAATAAGCGCGTTTACCCCTAACCATGACTGGCGTACCATTTTTACAATGTCTAGGGTAGCCGTCGGCATAACCAATACCCACGGTTGCAATTTTGCTGGGTTTACTCGCCACCCAGGTTTGTCCGTATCCAACACCCTCGCCTGCCGGTATAGTTCGCACAGCCAGTACGCTTGAGCGAAGGGTCATGGCTGGAGTTAATTCAACATCAATGTTTTGCGAGGTTGAAACCGCACCACCGTAAACGCCCACTCCCAACCGGTTCCACGCATTTCGACTTGCCGGCCAATTTACCGTAGCCGGAGAGTTAGCCACGCTAGTAGGTAAGCGCAGCTTTTCAGCAACCTGATTAAACCCACTCATTTGAGCATGGGTGAAACTGTTGTCCACGTCATCGGCACACGCAAAATGTGTAGCAATAACCGTGTTATCACTTAGTAGATGTCGATATTTGTCAGTAATTTCTTCGATTTTTGAAAGCGCAAAGCCTAAGCGATGCATACCGCTATCTACTTTCAACCAAATGTGGGGCCGCTGTTGTTCAGGGCATTTTTCTAGCCATGCAAGCTGTTCTTCACAATGCATAACCAAAATGCAGTTATGCTGAAACGCCATTTGGCACTCTTTTGCTTGATGAGCCCCTTCTAAAACAACAATTGGCGCGGTAACTCCCGCATCGCGAAGGGCAATAGCTTCTTCGATAATAGCTACAGCAAAACGCGAAGAAACATGCTGAAGAATACGCGCCACATTTACGGCTCCATGGCCATAGGCATCAGCTTTCACCACCGCCATAGATTGGCTTGATGGCGCTAAAGCGGCAAGGGCTTTAAAATTATGTAGGATGGCGTCAGCATGAATAATAGCTTGCGTTTGTCGGCTCACTGAAAAACACGTTCCTTAAATGTTTAATGGGGAAACATATAAAGCCGAAGTGTACCACGAGAAGCGCATTAAGGGCGCAGGATTAATATTGAAAAAACGACTGTCTAACGCAAGGTTTCTTATGGTTTAAAATACCGTTATGCTTTGCGCTCGCTTATTATAATCATTTCGTCGCTTCAAGGTTTATCATGTCTTCGCACAACCCTTCTACTTCAGATTTGCCCGCAAACACCCGTATTAAAAACAACGCGGCAGTTGATACTCCCACCGTGAATGAATTAGCTAAATCACTGAATAAAGTTGTCTCAGAAGGCAGAAATCCCGATACCTTGGATATAGACACGTTAAGTACCCAAGACATTCTTACCCGCCTTAACAACGAGGATGCTAAAGTCGCAAACGCAGTAGCACTTCAAATACCCCAAATAGCAAAAGCGGTTGGTGCCGCAACTATTAGCATTAAAAACGGCGGAAGGCTTATCTATATCGGCGCAGGTACCAGCGGCAGATTAGGCATTCTGGACGCAGTTGAGTGTCGCCCTACCTTTAGCGTACCCGATGACATGGTTGTGGGTGTAATAGCGGGCGGAGAGAAGGCAGTTCAGCACGCCGTTGAAGGCGCGGAGGACAATTTTGATGCAGGTCGCACTGACCTTGAAAGTTTGTCACTAACGCAAACCGATACAGTTATTGGTATTTCAGCTAGCGGTCGCACGCCCTATGTAAGCGGAGCATTGGAATATGCCCGCTCCCTTAGCTGCTTTACCAGCGCAATTGCTTGTAGCCCTAACGCAGCTATTTTTGAAAGTGCTGACGTGGCCATATGCCCTGTTGTCGGCCCTGAAGCACTTACCGGCAGCACACGCATGAAGTCGGGTACGGCACAAAAGCTTGTTCTCAATATGATAAGTACCAGCACTATGATCAAGCTGGGAAAAACCTACCAAAATTTGATGGTAGATGTGAATGCTACTAACGAAAAACTAAAAGCTCGTGCCCTTCGCATTGTTATGCAGGCTACCGACTGTAGTGAAGATGCCGCTTTAGCAGCGCTTAGTGCATGCAACAACAAAGCAAAAGTCGCCATTTTAATGGTACTAACAGGGCAAACTGCAAAGCAAGCAGCCGCACAGCTAAGTGCCCACGATGGCTATTTACGCAAAGCCGTAGAAGAAAGCAAGTAGCTAAGGCGCTTCTTTGCAATAAGCGGCTGCAATAAGGGATTCTGGTTTAACCAATATGAGTACAAATATTACACGTAATATCAAGAGCGCATTTATTATCTTGCTGGTCAGTTTTTCCTTCCTGACCTCATGTGCGCGAAACAGCTTATCTACACATGTATATACAACTGATAGTGACAGTTTAAAAGCAAAACAGAGCGTGCTGACTAATGAAGATTCGAACGCCAATAAACTTGCTGTAGGTGCTGAGCGCTTTTCAAGATACCTCCCTGTGTTAGAAGGTAAGCGAGTTAGTTTGGTAGTGAACCAAAGCTCTTTAGTTAGAAATGATTTGGTTAGAGAAAATAACTTAACGGATCATTTAGGGCCATCAATAGCAAATCAACCTTATCAACATTTGGTCGATGCCTTATTGCAACGTAATGTTGACCTAGTAAGCATTATGTCGCCCGAGCACGGATTTAGAGGCGATAAAGGCGCAGGTGAAAAGATCAATAGCGATATTGATGCTAAGACGGGTTTACCTATTTATTCGCTTTACGGGGCAACTAAAAAGCCAACAACGGCTATGCTGGAAAATACCGACATAATTGTTTTCGATATTCAGGATGTGGGCGTACGTTTTTACACATACTTAAGTACGTTGCACTATGTAATGGAAGCCGCTTTTGCCCAAGGCATTCAGGTTGTGGTGCTAGATAGACCAAACCCTAATGGCCGATATGTCGACGGCCCAGTGCAAAAGCCAGCATTTTCATCGTTTATTGGCATGCACCCTATTCCCGTTTTGCACGGCATGACATTAGGTGAACTTGCTCAAATGATCGTGGGAGAGCGCTGGTTAGATATTGAGGCAACTAACTATAACCAAGCAAAACTTACCGTAGTGCCGGTAGAAGAGTATGAACGCACTGCGCACTATTCCCTGCCGGTGGCACCTAGCCCTAACTTACCAAACGATTTGTCTATCCAGCTATACCCCACGTTGTGCTTTTTCGAGGGAACCGATGTTAGCATTGGCCGTGGCACTGACTTCCCATTTCAGCTTGTTGGTCACCCTGATGTTGTTTTCGGTGAAAGCCAAATACCGGTAAAAGCAAATAGTGCTGCGCCTCATCCTAAACATGAAAACACCGTACTAAATGCACACGTTTTTACCCGCACCGATCTTATCGACTCTGAATATATGGACCTGGAAAGCTCAAGCCTTAAGTTACAGAATCGAGAAGGTTCACCAGTTAGCGGATTGGAAATAGAAACCTTGATTGATGCCTATTCTCGCTTTTCTGAATACAACCGTATTGCCACTGCCAGTGAAAGTTCTACAGAAACATTTTTCACCCGCCCAGAATTTTTCGATAAATTGGCGGGTACTGATGCACTAAGGATTCAAATCCAAACCGGGAAAACATCTTCTGAGATTCGCCAAAGCTGGCAAAAGAGTTTGAGTGCGTTCAGAGAAAAAAGAAAGGCATATCTACTTTATGAAGACATCGAACGACGTCAAGAATAACTCACGTAGCCTTGCCAATTTAACGAACTATTAGATAGACAAAATCGGGAGGCACGATTACGACCATTGAAAGGATGAACATTAAAGTAAATACTTACTTATCCCTCAAGGCTTACATCACAAGCCTCGAAAAAGCTAGTGAAAACTAACCCTCCTCTGTTTTCGTATTTACTAGTGTTGCAAGTCTAGCTTCTGCTGTGGCTTTTTGTTGCTTTAGCTCGTCTTTATTTTCACTGTCGGTCTCTGCGATTTTTGCATCAATATCGGCAATGGTCTGCATTAACATTTCTTTGTTCTTTTCTTTTTGCTCCGCTTCTTCAGCCTTGTCAAAAATCACGTCTTCTGGAGACGCTTCTTCTTTAGTGGTTTGGCTGGGCGATTTAGCAATCATTTTCAAACCATCGGCCTGAGGACGCTGGTTCATGAAACTAGGCGAAACAATTTCAATATCAGAATCGTGCAAGGCATCAAGTACAGCTTTGTGCAGCCTTGAGCGAGCGCTCAGCAAGCTCTTTACTTCGGTTAGTAACCCGGAAATACGATAGCTTACAGAGAAATCGCCTAGCCCCATAACCTGTACAAAAGGCTCTGCCAGCTTAGCATTTTCAGCAGCCGCAAGTAGATGCTTTTCAATAACGCTGTGGTGAATATCATAGCCTAAGCTAATATCCACGCTAACAATTGCACCAGAAGCACGCGTGACCGAAACAGGCGAATTCACCATAAGCGTGTTGGCGAAAGCAATTAGTTCTCTGCTCTCCGTCTGAATTTCAACATCAAGTAACCCCATTTCAGTAACGCGCCCGCAATAACCCTCTACCTTTATGAAGTCACCGACCCTAAAGGGGCGGTTTACCCTAAGTACTATTCCTGCCATCAAATTACCCACCATTGTGGTAGATGAAAATGCAATGACACCAGAAATGAGTACACCGATAAGTGCTATAACTTGATTTCGCGTACTTTCACTTACTGGAAGAGTCATCGCTATAACAACCGCCCCAATAATAGTAAGTACTAACATTCCTACTTGACGAGGTAGTTTCTGTTCGCTGGTAAGGTGGCTTTGTCTAGCAAGCAAAAGGTAGTGTAGGGTAACGAGTGTACTTACAACCAATGCTATAGCAACAAGTAAAGGAACAAATGTAAGGAACGCACTGAACACAGAGTCCATTAATGATGCTCGCGGAGTACCTGATAAGTTTTCTGTATTCACATTTTTTCCTTTAAGGTTGGCTAAAGAAACACCTTTACGTTAGCCTTTTACATTGTCGCTCAAACTGGCGCTTTTAGGTATAGAGAAAGCTACTCTAACGAAACGGGTGCACGACCTTCGGCAACTGCGTTACCGACTAAGACATCAGCCAGTGCGTTCAGACTATAGCTGGTAACCTTGTTATCACCCTTACCAACTTGCTTGTCTATGCTTATCGCATAACTAAATGTTGCAATAGCGATGTCTGTCACATTTTTGAGGTCATTTGCTTCATACGGCATACGTAGCGGAGCAAAAACCACGGTTTTGTTCTGTGTTTTCGCAGCAGTCATCATCATTTTGCTAAATTCCATCACATCAGATTCACTTGCGCGATGCTTTATATGTTCAGGTAGATCAAGCCCACCTAACTCATAATTCGCGTGAAGCGGACTAATATTACCCACCACTAGCACTTCTGCCTGTTTTAAAAGCATCATAGCAAGCTGTTTTTTTGGCAATGCTGTTAAGGGTAAACAAGCAAATTCTAGGGGCTTATTAGTACTCTTTGAACTTGCTCGTATCAGTGCATTTTCAAAGGCTAGACACCTTGCGGCATCAGGCATTAGCACAAGCCAGCGCGTTGATGTTACCGGAAGCTTCCCCTTTCCATATAGCACCGAAACCGAAGTCTTAGAAAGCGCTTTCTCAATCTGAATTCCTTTGTTTTTTAGACTGTTAGGATTATCAATCGTTGTATTTTCTTTTGCTTCATCGAGCCACCAAGATACAGGTTTAGAAACGAAGCTTTCTAAAGTAAACTGTTGTTTTGCTTTGAGAATACGATTATAGGATGACACCAAGAAAGCGCTTTCTGAAGATGAGTCTGATGACTTGCTTACAAGTCTCATTGCCACATTATCTAAAAGCTTTGAAAATGCGTTGATATCCTTTTTATTTCTTATGGTGAATGGCATGAGCGCAATATCCGCACCGGCACTGAATGCGCGAACGAGTGCTTCTTCGTGCGAGAAGAACTGTGTAATACCAGCCATATCTAAAGCATCTGTAACGACCAGGCCTTTATACCCTAATTGCTTGCGAAGCATGTCGGTTAGTATCTTTTTCGACAAGGTAGCGGGAACAATTTGTAGCTTGCCATTCTTGTCTGCAATTTCAGTATCATCTAACGACGGATATTGAATGTGTGCGCTCATTACCATTGCTGGCGGGGTCGCACTATTAATTATATTAGCAAAAGGAAGAACATCCCCTGCCATTGCTTGAGCTTTGGTATGAGTGACTTGCGGTAGGCCACTGTGACTGTCCACATGGGTGTCACCGTGACCTGGAAAGTGTTTAATAGCAGCCAAGACTCCCGTACTTTGCATCGCACTTACAAACGCTTGTCCGAGTGCCGCCACCTGCTCTGGTTTTTCAGAAAAACTGCGTACGTTTATAACGGGGTTCTTTGGCTCACTATTTACATCCACCGACGGCGCAAAATTAGTATTAACTCCTAAAGGTAACAGCGTTTTGCCAATGTGCGATGCTACGCTTTGGGCAAAGGCATGGCCCCGCTGATGAAAGGTAGCACCGATGGCCATGTTACCTGCAAACGGCGAAAGCATATCTGAAGGCAATCTCGCTACTCTCCCCCCTTCCTGGTCGACAGCAATGAATAGCGGTTGTCTACCTGCATTTACCATGTGTCGCTGCATGGTGTGATTAAGCGTAATTAACTGCTGGGCATTTTGAATGTTTTCCGAAAACAAAATAACGCCGCCTATGTTGTGTGTACTGAGCACATTTAAAAGCGAAGGAGGAATTTCGGTCATTGGCGTACGACAGCGTGACGATGGCGTACCGTCTTCACAAAAATAGCGAAAATCCAAGATAATCTTTTGCCCAAGCATGTTCTTTAATGCGCTGACAGCTTCGCTGCTAATCGTTTTCGCGCTAGCTGTTTCATCGCCAGCTTTTTTAGTGCCAGCCTTTTTAGCGGTGATTGGGGGCAACTCAGTATTGGTGGCACTTGGGGTAGATGTGTCGCCGTTTAAAGCGTTTGCCGTTGCGCTAGCAGTAAACAATGAAGCACTTAATAAAATGAGTATGCCTGACAAGATAGCGCTAAGGCTCATCAATGAAGCACGTTTTTTACAAATAACTTGCTGGAATAACAATGTTTATCTAATCCTTGGTAACACAGAGCACAATACGGTACGCTAGCATAAATGAGAGAAGCATGTTCGCCAACTTTGAACTGTATTCACACCTTCTCTTACGCGTTAGTTTATATAATTTGCTACGCGAAAAAACATACCTGTAGGGCACGCTGAACTTAAGAAAAAAATCTAAAGCAGCAGGTCCTAAGCACACATAAATTTGAGTTTGGAAAGAAGTATGGATTGGAT
This sequence comes from Pseudomonadota bacterium, assembly GCA_034190055.1. Taxonomy (GTDB): domain Bacteria; phylum Pseudomonadota; class Gammaproteobacteria; order Enterobacterales; family Alteromonadaceae; genus Alteromonas. Next base: position 7,193 of record JAXHTT010000134.1, read on the forward strand.
GTCAGTCATCCCCCCTCTTGTGGCTATTGCCGTCGTTTTTTGGAAAAAAGAAGTCATTTTAGCATTGGCGCTAGCCGTTCTGTCTGCCGAAGCCTTAATTCTAATAAATGCTGATATCGCAACCAGCTACATGGCCCCGATTAATGCCATAGAGCGTGTGGTTGATACCGCTGCCAGCCCAGGTAACACGCGGGTGCTTATTTTTTCTGTACTAGTAGGCGCATTACTGGCTTTCATTCGTGATTCTGGTGGCGTAACGGCAACGGTCAACTTTCTAGTTAACAAAGGCGTGGCGAAAAGCCGCAAACAAGTAGGCGGTTTAACGATGTTTACTGGTATTGCCGTCTTCATAGAATCGAACTTAAGTGTGCTTACTGCTGGTATTTTCGCCCGAGGGTTGTTTGATCGATTCAACATGAGCCGCGCGCGCTTAGCCTACATCATCGACTCCACCAGCGCGCCCGTTTGTATTTTGATTTTATTGAACGGCTGGGGGGCATTTATACTCAGCCTGCTCGATGCATACGAGCTACCCGCTTCGTCAGCTTCCATTTTATGGGGTAGCGTATTTTTTAACTTTTACGCTATCTTCACCTTACTTATTGTGGCCTACACTATTTCCGCTGACAAAGTGCATGGCCCCATGGCTGAGGAAGAAAAAGCACTGTCTCATGTTGAGGTAAATCACATAACTGAGCCTGCCACTAAAGCGCGATTTATGTTGGTCCCGCTGCTGGTAATGGTATTCAGTATGGTTGGCTTCATGTTCTGGACAGGTAACGGCGTTTTATCTGAAGGCAGCGGCAGTAAATCAGTTCTTTATGCTACAGCTCTTGCTACTGCTATCGCTTACGGCCTGCTTCTCGTCCATAAACGTTTTACTCATAAAGAAGCGGTAGACATAGGCTTTAAAGGGATGGGTGAACTACTTCCCCTAGTTACCATAGTGTTACTGTCGTTAACCTTAGGCAATAGTCTTAAGGTGCTTGGAACAGGCGTGTTTGTCGCGGGCATAGTGGGAGAGTATCTTCCTTTAGTGCTTATTGTTCCCATGCTATTTATTGCCGGAGCGATCATGTCTTTTACCACAGGCACGTCATGGGGTACGTTCGCCATCCTTATACCTATTGGTGTACCGTTAATTCAGAGTTTAGGGTTGCCGCCTTCTCTAGTTATTGGCGCTATATTGGGTGGCGGTATATTTGGCGATCACTGCTCGCCTATTTCCGATACCACAGCCGTATCTTCGCTAGCTGCCGGAACTGACGTATTAACGCACGTTAAAACCCAGTTCCCTTACGCACTATTTGCCGGCGCACTTACGCTTATTGCCTATTTTGTAGCAAGCTTAGTCATGCTTGGCTAAACACGTGACTAGCATTTGTTAGTAGCCGATTGCTAATATCAAGGTGTTAGCAATATCTGTAGCAAGGAGTTTTGTAATGAAAAGACGGATAGCAAACATCGGGTTTATCTCGATGGTAGTGGCATTTATTTCAGTTGTGGCAGCATGTTCACATGCACCAAACGACACGGTTAATACAGTTAGTGAAAATGCCGTAGGCCTAAGTCAGCAGGCGGTCGCCATGCCTGACAGCTATAGTGCTAATGCCGCAATGCAGATACTTCAGGAAGGCGGCAACGCTATTGATGCGGCTATTACTGCTCAGTTTGTTTTAGCCGTGACCTTGCCAGAGGCGGGCAACGTAGGCGGTGGCGGCTTTATGACAATAAAGTTTGAAGATAACACCGACTTTCTAGATTACCGTGAAATGGCGCCTGAAAAAGCGCATCGCGATATGTATCTTGACGAGAAAGGTAACGTAAAACCGTATGAGTCTTTGTTTGGGGCTAAAGCGTCTGGCATTCCCGGTACCGTTGCTGGTATGTGGGCCGCGCACAAAAAATACGGCACATTGGAGTGGGAGCGTCTACTTGCACCAGCCGTTGATTTGGCCGAGCAAGGTTTTGTGGTTCACGAGAAGCTGGCTAATAACATTGATCACTATATTGAGCGTACTAAAGAAGCAGGTATCAATAACAACTTTAGCGAGTATTTTGCACATGCTAAAGCAGGCACTACCTTCAAACAGCCAGAGCTAGCGAAAACGCTTAAAGCTATTCAGCAACAGGGAAAGGATGGTTTTTATAAAGGCGATGTAGCAAAACATATTGTTGATTTTATGCAGCAAAATGGCGGCCTTATTACCTATCAAGATTTACAAGCTTACAAAGCCGTGTGGCGCGAGCCTCTTCACTTAAACTGGCAAGGTTATGAGTTGGTGACCGCACCTCCTCCAAGTTCAGGTGGTGTTGCCGTTGCCCAGTGGATCGGCATGCTAGAAGCCTATGACGCAACGCACGATTTGCCAGCGCAAAATAGCACTGAATACATTCACGTTATGTCAGAAATTGGTAAGCGTGTGTTTGCCGATCGCGCTGAATACATGGGCGACCCTGACTTTGTTAGTGTTCCGGTAGAAGCGCTCACTGACGCTGACTATATTACTCAACGCGCAGCGGATATTCAGCCTAACAGCATTTCTGATACCCCAAGCGTTCAGCCTGGTTTAAAAGAAAGCGAAGATACAACTCACTTCTCGATTATGGATAGATGGGGTAACGCGGTTGCCAATACAACGACCATCAACCTCACTTTTGGTAGCGGTGTTGTTGTGACTGGTGCTGGCTTTTTGTTGAATGATGAAATGGACGATTTTAGTGCTAAGCCTGGTGTGCCTAACTTCTTTGGCGCAGTGGGTGGCGAGGCGAATGCTATTGAACCATACAAGCGCATGCTGTCTTCTATGACGCCAACGCTGGTCACTAAAAACGACCAGGTGGTTTTGGTAACTGGCTCTCCTGGCGGCACTACCATTATCTCGTCGGTAACCCAGTCTTTACTGAATGCCCTGCTTTACGATATGAGCGCTGAAGAAGCCGTGAACTCACCACGTTTTCATCACCAGCTATTACCCAAAGACACCATTCGTATGCACGACGGGTTTACAGAGGCAGCGGTAAATGAACTTAAAGCCATGGGCTATACCATTGATAACCGTCGCTTTGGTGATGTGCATTTAATTAAGCGCACTAAAGAGGGTGAAGAAGCCGCATCTGAAAAAAGCGGCCGGGGTAAAAGCCTAATCCAGCCATATTAGTACAACCGTATTAGCACAGGGCTGTTAGCTGAGCCTCAAAAGTAGAGCCGCATTAGCTGAGCACG
>JAXHTT010000135.1:0-10139 GCA_034190055.1 Pseudomonadota bacterium
AACGCCTGCGGCAAGCTGGCCTACAGATGCCATTTTTTCAGCCTGCAGAAGTTGGACTTGCGCTTCTTTTAAGTCTTTATTTGTTTCTTCTAGCTGATAATTTTTTTGATTGAGTAAAGACGTTCTATCTTGCACTTTTTCTTCGAGAAGTGTGTTTAATTCTTTGAGCTCATCTTGTGCACGCTGACGCTGCTCGTACTCTTCTTTCAAACGCTCTACTAACTGATTAAATGCTTCTGCAAGTTCGCTTAATTCATCTTTGCCCCTTACGGGAACAAAGACTTCTTTGTAATCTTTGTTCTTAACCGCTTCTCCTAAATGCTTTGCGCCTTGCAAAAGCTGCTGAAGCTGAGACATTAAAAACGAACCGAGTAAATACGAACACAAACCTACTAGCACGAACTCCATCAGAGCAAGGGTAACCGTCCAGTTTCTCACCCTAGAGATCGAGTCAGTGACTGAGGCGATGTTTAGGCCAATTTCCACATAGCCATAAAGCGTATTGCCTACCATAATAGGAGCGCGAGTGTCGTATACACCATCATCAGCTTCTGACACAGACAAATCTGCCTCAAAAGGACGGCTGAGCGCGACTTCGTCGCCTTTTTCTACGAACACATTACCAAGTTTATCTTTCACTTTAACGTATGAGATATTAGGGTTTGTTAAAATCTCAGAAACATCTGCATCAAGTGAAGCCAAGTCATAACTTAAAAAAGCGTTTTTCGTTGTAGATACGAAAAGCGCTACCGTGGTATCGGCAGACTTTTTAATGTTACTGTCGACAAGATCATTTAATAACTGGAACACGGTCACAATTAGCACCAACAGCAACAGTGCCGCGATACTGGCTATGCCTGTTATTGTTTTAAATCGTAACGAAAGCTTCATTTATACATTTCTCAAAGGTGTGGCCGTGAAAGCGACGCAATACCTAGTGCTCTAACGTCGTCCCAATCACTGTCGCTAGACGCAACAAACCCGCTGAATCCGATTCTACTTAAAATGGATGCCTTGCTGCTGTCATTAGATAACGCAATCAGTGCGTTAAGAATAGCTTGTCTATCGACTTCTGCCATGTTCGGGTGTGTTGCTATAGCGTGAGGCGTGTAGCCTTTGCTTTCCCATAGCACACGGAGGTCACTTTTTACTGAGTCAGGTGAGATGTTGAGCGTGCGAAAAATACCGCCGCCAGCTTTGAAAAAATTACGCCGAACCGACAAGTACACAGAGTCATGTGATTTAACATAGCGCGGGACAAACGCAATACCTTTTTTGCGCAAATGGGCGCTGGTGATTATAGTCGCCGCAAATGCCGCAGGCGCAGGAAAAGCTATTTCAGCACCGTTTAAATCTGCAAGCGATTGAACAGGGCTGTCCTTATGCACGACAATCAGCCCACGAATCTTTTTGTCACGTTGATGTGCAAGAGAACGATAGCCTGCTGAATCGTTAAAAACCACAAAGTGGTAAGGATTCATATAAGCAATGTCGTAAAGCCCTGCACTCACGTTCGCCTCGAAAGTTGGGATATCTTTCGCTGTCTTAAACTCGATGGTAAGCCCAGTATAGTTACTTACATAATCGATAAGTGGTTGCCACTTCTCAGCCATATTCTTTGCAGACTGCTGAGGAACAACAGCGAAAGTCAGTGTTTTTGCAATAGATGAGGATGTAATGAAAGTGAGACATAGCATTATCAAAATGCGCTTTGTTAACTCAGACATAGTAGAACCTCTCCCATTGAAATTACATCGACATGAATTGTTCTAGGACATTCGTAAGATCATGGTTTGAGAAAGGCTTTTGAAGCGTTGCATCAGCACCAATTTCCAGTGCACGCTCAAGGCTTATATCGTCTAAGGCTGAGATAACAACAATTTTTAAATCCTTGTATTTACTTTGTTCACGAGTGAACTCAATAACACTGTAGCCATCCATGCCTGGCATACTCAGATCAAGGGTCATCACTTTAGGCTCGTATTGACTTAACATGATACCGGCTTGAAAACCGCCAGTCGCAATATATGAATCAAATCCTGCACGTCTAGCCACACGCTGTATTGATTTCGCTACCGGCATCTCGTCGTCAACAATTAAAATAGATGGCGAAGCAATGCCTTTAAGTGCATCAGGAATAGGCATGTCGTGGCGTTCAAGGAACTCAATAAAGTCTTCAACAAGAATACGGTTGTTACCACGGCCAGGAAGCTTAAAGCCTTTAAGCTTCCCGCTTTCAATCCACCGAATTACAGTGCGAAGGTTCACATCACAGTACGATGCTATTTCACCAGAAGTTAAGGTTTTCATATCTATGCCTTGTAGATTTATTAACCAGAAGTATAGCTGTTGTACTACTTAGAGACAAAGTAGACAAAAGGATGAAATGTGACATTTGTGACAGTGCCTTGGCGAGGTCACAAGTTCCTAACCACCTTACTCATTTTAGATACGCTTCGAGCACACTAACCTCGGCAAATCTTCGTGATCCTTACATTCAAACTAGAAGTAACTTCAAAATAGGTCAACTGTGGCTTAAACAATAGCTTGCTTTTAATCAACGAAACCCCATCATTATTCTATCAATGTGTAAAGAGTGAAAAAGATTATGACAACCCCTGCAATCGAGATGGTAGACGGCCTACCAATTTTTTCTGCTATTGAGCCTGCCTCTATTAAGCCAGCTATCGAAAAAGCAATTGAAGCTTGTAAAAGTGAAATAGAGGAAGTGGTAGCGTCAAATGATTACTCTTACAAAAACTTAGTATTGCGTCTCGAAGAAGTAGACGACCGCTTAAGCAAAATGTTCTCACCTGTGTCTCATATGAACAGCTTAGTAAGCAGTGATGAATTGCGTGAAGCTCATGACGCGTGTTTACCACTTTTATCTGAATACGGTACTTGGGTAGGCCAGCATGAAGGCCTTTACAATGCGTATGCTTCACTAAAAGCGTCCGATGAGTTTGAAACCTTGAGCGAAGAACAGCAGAAAGTCATTGAAAACGCGGTACGTGACTTTACGCTTTCAGGTGTTGCCCTTCCTGCACAACAGAAGAAGCGTTTCGCAGAAATACAGGCAAAGCTTAGTGAATTATCCTCAACCTTTTCAAACAATGTGATGGACGCCACCATGGGCTGGACCAAACACATTACCGATCAGTCTGAGCTTGCGGGTATGCCAGAGTCCGCTTTGGAAGCAGCAGCGCAAGCTGCGCACCAAAAAGACTTGCAGGGATGGCTATTCACCCTAGATATTCCGTCTTATTTGCCTGTTATGCTTTACGCGGATAATCGTGAACTTCGCGAAGAAATGTATCGTGCTTATTCAACCAAAGCGTCTGACCAAGGACCAAATGCCGGTAAGTGGGACAACACAGACATTATCAAAGAGACCTTAACGCTGCGCACTGAGCTCGCTGAACTATTGGGCTTTTCAAGCTATGCAGAGCGTTCACTGGCTACCAAAATGGCAGACTCCACCGATCAGGTTATCGGCTTCTTACGCGATTTGGCGGCTAAGTCTAAACCTCAAGCGGAAAAAGAGCTTGAAGAAGTACGAGCGTACGCCAAAGATAAACATGGTGTTACTGAGCTAGCAGCATGGGATTTGCCGTATTACAGCGAAAAATTGAAGCAAGAGAAGTACACCATTTCTGATGAAATGCTGCGCCCTTATTTCCCTGAAGACAAGGTGCTATCAGGGCTTTTTGAAGTAGTGCATCGCTTATATGGCTTGAAGATTATTGAGCAGCCTGGCATCGATACCTGGCATAAAGATGTGCGTTATTTCACGATAACCGACGATGCAGACGCACTGCGCGGTAGCTTTTACCTAGACCTGTACGCACGCGCTAAAAAACGTGGCGGGGCGTGGATGGATGAATGCCGAGTACGCCGTGAAATGACAGATGGTGAACTTCAGCTACCGGTGGCATACCTGACCTGTAACTTCAATGCCCCTGTAGGCGATAAGCCTGCGCTGTTTACTCACGATGAAGTCGTCACCCTTTTCCATGAGTTTGGTCATGGAATTCATCACATGCTTACAAAAATGAGCGTGGCTGGCGTATCGGGCATTAACGGTGTGCCGTGGGATGCGGTTGAACTACCAAGTCAGTTCTTAGAGAATTGGTGCTGGGAAGAAGACGCCCTAAACTTTATCTCTGGTCATTATGAGACTGGAGAGCCGCTTCCAGCAGATTTGCTCGAACGTATGCTTGCCGCTCGTGATTACCAGTCTGCTATGCAGATGGTACGTCAACTTGAATTTAGTTTATTTGATTTCTTACTGCACAGTGAAAAGGGCAGTGAAGTAGACGTGCAGGGCACGTTAGACAAAGTGCGCGAAGAAGTTGCCGTCGTTATTCCTCCATCCTTTAATCGCTTCCAAAACGGTTTCGGCCACATTTTTGCAGGTGGATATGCAGCGGGCTATTACAGCTATAAGTGGGCTGAAGTCCTTTCCGCTGATGCTTACAGCAAGTTTGAAGAAGATGGCATCTTCAATCGCGATACAGGCAAAGCCTTTTTGGAAAACATATTAGAAATGGGCGGTAGTAAGCCTCCTATGGATTTGTTTGTTGCCTTTAGAGGACGCGAGCCGAAAGTTGATGCCCTGCTTCGACACAGCGGCATTAAAGGCTAAGCGGCTATGTCTGAGTCTAAGACTGAGTCTTTTGAATCTATCTACCGCCGAGCGTGCGAGCGCAAGGGCGGTGAAAGGGTGCTTGAAGCAATGCTTCACGCACCGCTTTCTAAAGCGCAAATTGAAACCATTAGTGATGATCGTTTTTTAGCGGCCATGACTAAGCAAGTGTTCAAATCTGGCTTTGTATGGCGAGTCATCGAGCAAAAGTGGCCAGATTTTGAAACCGTATTTTTCGGTTTCAACGTAGATAAAGTGTTGCTGATGCCAGATGAGATGCTAGAACAAAAAGCGTCGGATAAGCGCATTGTTCGCAACTACAAAAAAGTGATGACAGTGCGCGACAACGCCATGATGATTAAAGACGTGGCTATGGAGCACGGTAGCTTTGGCAAATTTGTCGCCAGTTTCGATAAAGACAACATCACCGAACTATGGGCGTTTTTGAAAAAACGCGGCGCGCGGTTAGGTGGTAATACAGGCCCGTACATGCTTCGAGCGATGGGTATTGATACTTTCTTGTTTTCTCGTGACGTTGAAGATTACTTGCGAAAAAACGAGATCATAGATGGCGGGTTAACATCGAAAAAGTCCTTATCGGCAGCAAATGCAGCGTTTGCTCAATGGCATAAAGAAAGTGGCCGTTCGCTGCAAGAAATCAGTGCAATAGTGGCATTTAGCTGGGGCACGAATAATCTTGCGGCGTAGCACATATTAGGGATTGTATATTGTATTGCGCGGTCTAGTGTATCAGATAGACATGGACGTACATTGCGGACTTAAACAAAGACCAAGCTAATAGATTGTTTTTTAGTATAAGGCTCAGGCAGGCATAAAGCTTTTGCTTGAGCACACAATCCTATACACTTCGGCATTAATAACAATATTCAAATTACAGGACTGTCATGAGCGACAATCAAACTCCCGCTACGCAAGCAGACTCTGCAATCGACAATGCTAGCGAGCATACGACACACTTCGGTTTTAAGCAGGTAGATAAGGGACAAAAAGCCTCTTTAGTTGCCAATGTTTTTGATTCTGTTGCTGCGAAGTACGACGTAATGAACGACTTTATGTCGATGGGAGTGCATCGTTTATGGAAGCGATTTACCATTGACTGCAGCGGTGTGCGCGCGGGCAATAAAGTATTGGATATCGCGGGTGGCACTGGTGATTTAACGGCAAAGTTCTCTCGTTTGGTTGGCCCTACAGGCCGCGTAACCTTAGCTGATATTAACCTGTCTATGCTTAAGGTTGGGCGTGATAAATTGCGTGACCGCGGTTTGGTTAGCAATATTGATTATGTGCAAGCCGACGCAGAAGCGCTGCCGTTTCCTGACAACCATTTTGATGTTGTGACTATGGCATTTGGTCTTAGAAACGTGACGGAAAAGCAAAACGCGCTAAATTCTATTTTTCGTGTGCTAAAACCCGGTGGTCGCTTGTTGGTTTTAGAGTTTTCAAAGCCAACGTCAGAGCAGCTAAGTAAACTTTACGATATGTATTCTTTTCATATTTTGCCCAAAATGGGTCAGCTAGTAGCGAACGATGCAGAAAGCTACCAGTACTTAGCAGAAAGCATTCGTATGCACCCAGATCAAGAAACTCTAAAAGGCATGTTTGAACAGGCTGGCTTTGAACAATGTGATTACCAGAATTTAACTGGCGGTATTGTGGCTCTGCACAGAGGCTACAAGTTTTAATGCCTACTTCAGCGCTTGTTACTGCTACGGTTGAATCGGCTTTAAATAAACTTCTGTCTTTGGACGAAGGCAGCGAGAAAAGGTTAAAAGCCCTTAACGGCGCCAGACTTACCGCGTTTGTCTCGCCGCTGCCTTACGGTATCACCTTGTCTTTTTCTGACCGAGTTGACGTACTCAGCGAGCGAGGCTCGTTTGAAGACGCCGTAGCATCGCTGGGAGCAAAAGACTGCTGTATTAAAACGTCGCTACAGACTTTGCCAGAATTAAAAGAAACCAGTCAGCTTACCCGCCTTATTCAGCAAAAAGCGCTCTTTTTAGAAGGGGAGCTTAATGTTGCCCAGCAAGTCAGCGCTTTGTTTCAGCAGCTCGATATCGACGTTGAAGAGTTGATTGCTCAAAAGACCAATGACGTTATTGCACATCAAACTGTGAAAACGGTAAAAACAGTGCATGAAAAATCGATGACGGCGCTAGCGTCTATGGCGAAGGTCTTCGGCAATGCCGTGGTAGAAGAAAAACAGTTGGCTGCACATAAGCTTGCGGTAATGCACTTTAGTGATGAAGTGAATGTGCTTCGCGACAGGGCTGAAAGTGCCGATGCGCGACTGCGCCGGTTAGAAGAAAAATTTAAGTAAGATTGAGAGAAACAGGCTCATAAATGCGTATTGTTAGGTTATACCGAATTAACAAGGTATTGTTGGAACACGGCTTAGATGAACTAATTCCAGCAAAGTGGTTACCCTGGTACGCGCGAATTATGCGCCATGCCATTTTTTGGGTGCGCAATAAGCATAAAGGGAAGTCACCTGGCGAGCGCATCACTCTGGCATTGCAAAACCTTGGTCCAGTCTTTATCAAGTTTGGACAAATGCTTTCTACACGCCGGGATCTACTTCCCCCAGCCATTGCCAATGAGCTTGCCCGTTTACAAGACAAAGTGCCACCTTTCTCGTCAGACGCAGCACAAGATATTATCAAACAGGCACTAGGACTGTCTGATCTGAACGAGTTGTTTAGCGAATTTGAAACCGCGCCACTCGCGTCGGCTTCTATTGCGCAAGTTCACGCAGCAAAGTTAAAGCACAACAACGAAGACGTTGTAGTAAAGGTATTAAGGCCAGATATTCGCGATACCATAGTGGCGGATATGGAACTTTTATTCAGCTTGGCGAATGTCTTACAGCGTTGGCTACCGGACGGCAAGCGATTGCGTCCGGTAGAGGTGGTAGTAGAATACCGAAAAACCATTGTCGATGAGCTAGATCTGCTGCGTGAGTCAGCTAATGGTATCCAGCTAGGACGTAACTTTGAAGGCTCAGACGCCCTATACGTACCTAAGATTTACAGCGACTACTGCCGCAGTAATGTATTGGTTATGGAGCGTATTTACGGCTTACCTATATCTAATATCGACGCTTTGTTGACCCAAAATACCAACATGAAAAAGTTAGCAGAACGCGGGGTTGAAGTGTTTTTCACCCAAGTATTCCGCGATAGCTTTTTCCATGCGGACATGCATCCAGGCAACATTTTTGTATCTACGGAACATCCTGAAAACCCAAAATATATCGCAATCGATTTTGGCATTGTCGGTACGCTTAATCGAGAAGATAAGCGCTATTTGGCCGAAAACTTTATCGCCTTTTTTAACCGAGACTATCGCAAAGTGGCGCAGCTTCACGCTGACTCGGGTTGGGTTCCGCAAGATACCAACATCGATGAGTTCGAAATGGCCATTCGCACCGTATGTGAACCGATTTTCCAAAAGCCACTAGCTGAAATATCCTTTGGTAACGTGCTGCTACAGTTATTTAATACGGCACGACGTTTCAATATGGTAGTGCAGCCGCAGCTTGTGCTACTGCAAAAGACCTTACTGTATATCGAAGGCTTGGGGCGTCAGCTATACCCCCAGCTTGATTTGTGGAAAACCGCCAAGCCGTTTCTTGAAAACTGGATGAAAGAGCAAATCGGCTTTACGGCTATGATGGGTAAGGTGAAGGACAACTTACCATTCTGGTCAGAAAAGCTCCCAGAAATGCCAGATTTGCTATACGACAGCCTGCAACAAATGAAGCGCTTGCCTTTGCAACAGCAACGAGCACACTTAGCACTGCTCCAAGAGCAAAAGAAAACAACTCAGACCACTCATCTAAGCCTTGTAGGTGCAACCTTTGTACTGATGTCAGCATTATTGCCAATTTATGACTTATCTTGGTATTTCCCTGCAAGTACAGGTGTAATTGGCGCAATTTGTTGGTATCTAGCGTGGCGAAAAGGACTGTGATTTTTGTTACGCTGCGGTGAAATATTTATGAAATCCGTAGTTAATTAATTAATTTGTATAGTAATCGTCCCGAAGAGTGTTATAGTGAATACGGCTCTAAGCCAAAGTCTTTAAATAGACGCGATTTTGTATTATTTGCTATATGTAAAACCACTCGAGTTACCCGGTAATTTGTTGTAAGTTGTTTGTCCATTCGTAAGTAAGACCCAATACTCCGCCAATTTAAAGACTCTAAAGAACTTTGTTACACGCGCTTATGCGCAATTTAATACGATATTTGAGGTCTATACGACATGTCTAAAGTTACAGGCACAGTTAAGTGGTTCAACGCTGATAAAGGTTACGGTTTCCTAACTCAAGATAACGGCGGCAAGGACGTTTTCGTTCATTTCCGTGCGATCATCTCTGACGGTTACAAAACGCTTCCAGAAGGTCAGCGAGTAGAATTTGAAGTTGAAGAAGGTCAAAAAGGTCTTCAAGCTGCTAACGTGCAAGCTATCTAAGAATTCAAAAACGGCGGTCATTTGACCGCCGTTTTTCTTTCTATCGTCTACACCACCCGAACTAATCGTTTATCCCACCCATATTTGATGCTGACAGCATAATTCTAATATCAGTGCTCTGCGGTATTGCGAAGTCATGGCGTTTAATGCTTTACTCGTCGCTATGACCATGAATACATTTTCAGGGAGTGCTTTATGCGCATGACATCAATTATTCGATCCACAATGGCCGCAGCGCTACTTCTTTTTTGTTCAAGCCCTAACTATGCTGCCCAATCAAATGAACAAGTCGCAGGCCAAAATGTTCTGGCAAGAGTACTCGGTGCCGAAATTCGTATGGCGGACGTTATGCCCAGCGAAGAAGAGCGAAAAAACATAAAGGAGCAGGCGAAAGATAACTACGCCGAAATGCTCGAATATGTTGCACGTGTAAACGCGTCCAATAAAATTTATGAACTTGTACTAGAGGATTACGCGAAGGAAAAAGGTATCACTCTTAATCAGGCTCTCGTGAACAAGTTTACCGATAAATTTGCAAGTCAGGTGTCCAGTGATACGGCGGCCAAACCTATCGAAGAAATAGCGGCTAAGCAGGTGCTACAATTTCAAGCGGAAAGAGCCATGTTTGAAGAGTTTGGCGGTCGTGTTATTTTTCGACAGTCTAACCCACAAATGCCCATTGAAGCCTACAGCAAGCTGCTTTCTCGATATCGCGATGCGGGTAAGATTAATATAATAGACGGGGAGCTGCGCGAAGCGTTTTGGGCAGCCTTTAAACCACCCTATCAATATGAAATTGCGCCGGAAAATGTCGACTTTACGCAGCCTTGGTGGCGTTAACTACATACTCAATAAAGTATGAGTATCGAACAAAGGTAAAACTAAAGATGTTGGAAATGAAGGGCTAGGTTCCGCTATGGGTAGTGACAAAATAGGCGCTATAGACGCAATAGATAAAGCCATTTTAGCTATGCTTCAGAATAACGCTGATACGCCCGTCG
>JAXHTT010000136.1:0-10011 GCA_034190055.1 Pseudomonadota bacterium
CGTGAAGCAGGATTAAACGCTGTGTTTGGTGATATGCACTATATGGGAAGCCATTGGCTTGGTAGCTTTGCCAGCTATTTAGAAACACAGCGCGGCATAAAATAGCTCAAACATAGCTCTAGGAAATATAGTAAGGAAGCCGCTCTCGATTAAGCGGCTTTTTTCGCCACGGTCAACAATTTAAAATAAAGGGGTCGAAACATAATACCTTAACCGATGTTGCCTGCTCTCGATTCATCTTTACTTGAGAGCTTTGCAATCTTTTGAAGAATTGCGAGTAAGAGTAAGTTCTGAAACTCAGGCTCTGTTAGAAGCGAAAACCCTTCTGTAGAGATAATACTCTCAAAAAGAGAGATAATATTAATTGCAACAAGAAACCAAAATGCTACGTGAGTATAATTTTTCTTTTCCATGATTATTTACTTTGTCCATGCTTAACTAAAGGTAAAGAAGCAGACCTAAGCCTGCTCAATTAATATTAAGGAATTTCTGGCTCGTTTACCCCATCGTAGAACCCGCTACCAAGTCCTCTGCCGAATTCATAGGCCAAATCAACCAAAGCCATATAGGTCAATACGCGACCTAAGTAACCGCCACTACATTGCATTAGTTCTTCTTGATTCAACTCTTCCATAGCAAAGCTCCTTAAGGCAGTACGAATTCAGCGACATCGTCTAACCAGCGGTTTGACGTCATCACATGACTGTAGAAATAACCACCTGCATACCCAGCACCGTAACCGATACCATACATAATATCGCCAACAATCCCTGCCCCTGCGATTTCATCGAGTTCGTTAATGTTAATTTCTTCCATAATAAAGCTCCTTTTTCAATTTAAGTGATGTGCAAGTGCACTTAGCTAGACTATGACATCAAAGCATTAATGACGACTGGCCAAGAGTTGGTTTTTATGTTGTCTTGTGAACTGAAATTTATTCTTACTAAGAAAGGTATGAGAGGGCTTGATGGTGCTATCTGTTTGTCGTGTTAGGTAGCGCACCATCTAATCGAGACAACTTTAAAAGCATATTTATTTAGCATGGATACGAAAACTGCGGTATGCGTAGCTAGAGTGCCAACGGCTTACTCTAGCTACTCTGTTCTTATGTCTTAAGCAAGCTTACTAGCCAATTCAGCCGTTTCTCTGCCCAAGTTCTTAAGCTGCTTGATGGTTTTTTCATCCGTAATTGCGCCACCTTCCATAAGCGTATTTACCTTCGCTATAGCTTTTTGGTTCGGCAGTACCATGGTGCCTAGGTTTTCAAGTAACATTCTCAGTACCACCAGCACGCGCATACCGCCCAGCCCACCCGCTGACGCGGCCATAATTCCAGCTACTTTGCCACGATATGCTTGTAATGGCTTTTCGCCTTCCTCCATTCGTGATGCCCAATCGATAGCGTTTTTCAGCAGTGCTGGGTAGCTAGAGTTGTATTCTGGAGAAGCAATAAGAAAACCATCATGGCTCATTAGCAATTCTTTGAACGCCTGTGCTTTTTCAGGCATACCAAACTCGGCTTCCTCATCTTCATTAAACAACGGCATTTGAAAGTCAGCCAGGTCTATAACGGTAACCTCTGCGCCAGCCTCACGTGCGCCCTCTGCGGCAACTTTCATAATAGCTTGGTTGAATGAACCTTTGCGGGTACTACCTGCAAATGCAAGGATCTTAGTCATTTGAGTTTCCTGTCGTTAATTTAAGTAGTGTTCTAGTTGTCTGATTTATAGGAAGCTATCGCCCTGTCGGTTCTAATCGAAATGTAATACCACTTTACCTGCGGTTACACGCCGCGATTACGAACATTTTAAATCTCGCTGAGTACGCAATTATCTATACCCACTAGTAGAGGGGTCACGATTAGCGCAAACGAGCGTTGTAGGGTTGACGCTTATGTTTCGCATAAAAAAAGGCTGACAATCAATGTCAGCCTTTTTGTTATCAATATGTATGTTGTACCGCGAACACTACATTTTTTCTAGTGTTTCGATGCCAAGTAAAGTTAATCCTTGCTCCAGCGTCTTGGCAACCAGAGCTGACAACGCTAGACGGCTATCGCGTACGGCTGGCTCAATACCGTCTTTTAACATCGGGCACGCTTCGTAGAACGACATAAATGCTGAAGCCACATCATAGAGGTAAGTACACAGTACATGAGGCGTGGCTTCACGAGATACTGTACCAATCACCTCTTCAAACTGCATAAGTAATACGGCTAGCGCATGCTCTTGTTTCTCAGCAATATTGATATCTACTGGCATGGTGGCCATATCCACACCCGCTTTTCTGAACAAGCTTTTCACACGGGTATAGGCATACTGAAGGTAAGGCGCCGTGTTACCTTCAAAGCTTAGCATGGAGTCCCAGTTAAACATGTAATCAGTTGTGCGGTTTTTAGATAGGTCTGCGTATTTCACAGCGCCAATACCCACCTTGTGAGCAACTTCTTTAAGCTCGTCTTCGCTTAAGTCGTTGTCGCGCTCTGCAATAAGTTTACCCGCACGCTCAACGGCTTCATCAAGCAATTCCACCAGTTTAACCGTACCGCCAGTACGGGTTTTAAATGGCTTACCGTCACTGCCTAGCATCATTCCAAATGGGCAATGCTCGTAAGTTTGCTCTTCTTTCATAAAGCCCGCTTTACGGCCCACAATTTCAGTTTGCTTGAAGTGCAGTGCTTGGCGAGCATCGGTAAGAATCAGCGTACGGTCAGCGTTTAGTTTGCCGCTGCGATAGCGCATTGCCGCAAGGTCTGTCGTTGCGTATAAATAGCCGCCACCAGACTTTTGAACGATGTAAACCGCAGGGTTACCTTCTTTATCAGCAAGCTCAGGTATAAATACTACCTGTGCACCTTGGTCTTCTACTGCAAGGCCTTTCGCTTTAAGGTCACTGATTACGTTGGCTAAATCGTCGTTGTAAGCCGACTCACCCATAATATCTTTACGGGTCAGGCTTACATTTAGCTTGTCGTACACTTCTTCGGAGTGAGCAATAGACACGTCAATGAACTTTTCCCACAGCGCCAGACACTGAGCGTCACCACCCTGCAGCTTAACTACGTATTCACGGGCGCGGTCGGCAAAACCTTCTTCTTCGTCAAAGCGTACTTTGGCTTCGCGGTAAAAGTCTTCAAGATCAGAGAGCGCTGTTTCAGCCACTTCATCTTGCAGCTTGTCTGAAAGGTGCGCAAGCAACATGCCGAACTGTGTGCCCCAGTCGCCCATGTGATTTTGACGAATAACGTTGTGGCCCAAGAACTCAAGCACTTTAACCACAGCATCGCCGATGATAGTAGTACGCAGGTGACCCACGTGCATTTCTTTGGCCAGGTTAGGCGATGAGTAATCAACAACAATGTTTTGTTCTTTTGACTTAGCAATACCTAAACGTGGGTCGGTTAGCGACAACTCACACTGATTAGACAGCCATTCGTCATTTAAATGTACATTGATAAAACCAGGGCCAGCCACTTCTAGCTTGCTGGCAATATCGTCGAGCTTTACAGTCTCAACAATTTTCTCTGCAATATCGCGCGGCTTTTGCTTAAGCTGCTTGGCTAGCGCCATCGCGCCGTTAAACTGATACTCACCAAATTCAGGTCGAGCGCTGCGCGAAACTGGCACCGGCGCATTTTCTACACCCATTTCTTGTAGCGCTTCAGTGAAACGGTTAACTAATAGTGCATGTATATTCATAGTATATTGTGTCTTTATTTAATCTTTATTAGCTTAATTTTCGCGCGTGTTCGTAAACTGGATGTCTGGGTAACGCTCTTGCGATAGCTGCAGGTTTACCATTGTTGGCGCGATGTACGTCAGGTTATCGCCGCCATCTAGTGCAAGATTCTGCTCACCTTTACGGCGGAATTCGTCCAGTTTCTTCTCATCATCAGCGTAAACCCAACGAGCTGTCGCTACATTCACGTGCTCATAAAGCGCATCTACGTTATATTCGGCTTTTAGTCGTGCCACTACCACATCAAACTGAAGCACACCAACCGCACCCACAATCAAATCGTTGTTAGCAAGGGGTCTAAATACCTGGACTGCACCTTCTTCAGAAAGCTGAATAAGGCCTTTAAGCAGCTGCTTTTGCTTAAGGGGATCTTTCAATCGAATACGCTTGAATAACTCAGGCGCAAAGTTTGGAATACCCGTAAAGCGGTAGTTATCCCCTGACGTGAAGGTGTCACCAATTCGGATAGTACCGTGGTTGTGTAAACCAATAATATCGCCGGCATAAGCTTCTTCTAGTAAAGCACGATCACCTGCCAAGAAAGTCAGTGCATCGGAAATACGCACATCTTTGCCCAAGCGGCTGTTGCGCATTTTCATACCTTTCTCGTACTTACCAGACACAATACGACAAAACGCGATGCGGTCACGGTGTTTCGGGTCCATATTGGCCTGAATCTTAAATACGAAGCCACTGAACTTGCCGTCAGTGCTTTCGATAGTCCCTTCTTCGGTTTCACGTCCAAGTGGCGCAGGTGCCCACTCAACCAAACCGTCAAGCATGTGGTCAACACCAAAGTTACCTAATGCTGTACCGAAAAATACTGGCGTTAGCTGGCCTTCCAAGAAAAGCTCTTGTTCGAATTCGTTAGATGCACCGCGTACAAGCTCTAGCTCGTCACGTAATGTTTCAGCAAGATCACTTCCTACTGCGGTATCAAGCTCTGGGTTATCTAACCCTTTGATGATGCGCACGTCTTGGATAGTGTGACCCTGGCCGCTTTGATACAAAATAGTTTCGTCGCGGTGAAGGTGATATACACCTTTAAAGCTCTTACCACAGCCGATTGGCCACGTGATTGGCGCGCACAGGATATCAAGCTCGGTTTCTACTTCATCGAGCAGCTCCATTGGATCGCGAATATCCCGGTCAAGCTTGTTCATGAAAGTCACAATTGGCGTATCGCGCAAACGGGTGACTTCCATAAGCTTACGGGTTCTGTCTTCTACACCTTTTGCGGCGTCGATAACCATAAGGCATGAGTCAACCGCCGTCAGTGTACGATAGGTATCTTCAGAAAAGTCTTCGTGCCCCGGAGTATCCAGCAGGTTTACTAAGTGATCACTATATGGAAACTGCATGACCGAGGTGGTTACCGAGATACCACGCTCTTTTTCCATTTCCATCCAGTCAGATTTAGCATGCTGACCTGACTTTTTACCTTTTACGGTACCGGCAGTTTGCAGGGCGCGTCCGAATAACAATACTTTTTCGGTAATCGTGGTTTTACCCGCATCCGGGTGCGATATGATTGCGAACGTACGTCGCTTTTTAATCTCTTCTAGAAGCTTCTTATCTGACATCAATACTTATCTTCGTTATCTATTATCCCTGTAAACCAATTACTTACAGGCGCGTTTTATAACGGATAAGCAATGCTTTTCCGCGCAAATTTAGTATTGCGGTAAAACGCTTGATACGGCTTGGTAATTATTTGCGCGGATTTTAGCATTTTACTGCACGTAACAGTAGAGCGAAATTACACAAGGTTAAGCACGTTGTGCAAAAGTGAAGGCCGGATCTAACTAGTTTCGCTTCTACTAGGGCTATTGACCCAGCACACGCTTTTACAAGCATAAACTAACTAACGGCCTTACTTAGTTATCTACGCTAAAAAACGATCAAAAAGAGGCTATTTACCTATACTTATGTTTTATTCAATGCTCACTAAATTTTTGAAACACTGTGCTATATTGTTTTAAAGATCGAAGAACGAATTAAACAAGGATGATGAATGCTGCGAATATTATTCGCATGGCTTGTGATAGTATGCTGTTGCCAAACGGCCTCCGCGGCTAATTTCAATAACCCCCAATCTAT
Source organism: Pseudomonadota bacterium (assembly GCA_034190055.1). Classification (GTDB taxonomy): domain Bacteria; phylum Pseudomonadota; class Gammaproteobacteria; order Enterobacterales; family Alteromonadaceae; genus Alteromonas. Next base: position 5,839 of record JAXHTT010000136.1, read on the forward strand.
GCTTTCTTTAGATAGCGATGTTGTTTTTGCGGTAAGTGACTCAGCTAGCATTAGGGGCGATGAAGAGTGGGTTTATAGCGCTGACGTTATTGATAGATCGCCTTCACAGTATTTGCATTTTAAAGTTCGTGTTTATAACCAGTTAAATATTCAAGTTCCCGTTTGGTTTTCAATAAGCTTCCCTGCTGTAAAAACCTTGGCTGTTACAGATGGCCACAATAGCTGGGAGACCGGCGACGATACGCCTTACCACACTCGTGCGGTGAATACGCCCAACTATCATTTCCCTTCTGTGTTGCCAGCTTCATCTTATACGGAATTTAGCGGCAGCATGTCAGGCGAAATACTTAGATACAGTTTCTCTGTTGCTACACCGGAATATTACAGTAATTTGTATATGAAAACCTTGCAGCGTGATATGGCGTTTTTCGGCGCAATGGGTCTGCTTACTCTACTTTGTGCATTAGGCTATATTGCCAGCCGTAACTTAGTTTTCTTGAGCTTTGCATCATTTATTTTTGCGACAACATTTTGGTTTTTCCGCGTTTTCGGTTACGCATTTGAACTACTGTGGCCTAATACGCCAAGTTTGAATGACATTAGCTATGCCATCAGTATTTATTCGGTATTGATTACTGCATTTTGGGTATTGTTTCAAACTCTTGCCAGAGGCAACCATGAAGTATACGGGGCAAAGACGGTTAAACGTTTTTGTATAGTATTGCCCTTAATGGGTATTTTACTTTGGCAAACGGTGGGGTTAGATATTGCCTTAAAACTTCCTGTTGTCCTCTTTTTCCCTTACATACTGATAGCGGGTATTGTTATCGTTGTAGAGCACAGGCGGGGTTCTGACAGAGCCAAGTGGCTTGCCGCAGCAATGTTTCCTGTTACCTTCAGTACGCTAATTTTGACCGTGATTGCTCTTTTTGAAGTTGCTCTATACCTAGAGCCCGTTGCCACTTTCATGTCTGGGCTCGTGATGACATGCCTATTTATGGTTGCACTTACCGCCAGCTATATGGTGAAAGTTGTTCAAAGGGAACGAGACGCGCAAAAAGAAGCTGCACAATTAAAAAGCGAACAGGCATCTAAATTAGAAGCGCTTGTAAAAGAGCGTACCCTTGCACTCGAGCAAACAAATAGCACATTGGCCGAGCTAGCTTCCAAAGACAGTTTAACGGAATTGCCCAACCGTCGTACGCTGGATATGTTCGTAGACAACACGTTTGATAAAACCTTACACGATCATGACGCACTGGCCATTGCGCTAATCGACTTAGATCACTTCAAAAGTATCAACGATACGTTTGGACATGATGTAGGTGACGAAGTATTAAAGGGCATTGCTAACATTCTTGCGCCACTTAATGATGAGGGACAAGTAGCTGCGCGCTATGGTGGAGAAGAATTTGCCATTGCAAAGCGCATTAAGCTGCTCAATACAAACGAGTTCAGTCAGGCCGGCGAGTTTGCAAAGCAACTAGAAACTGTCCACAGTGCCATTAACCAGTTAGCCATTGCATCGATTGATGATAGGAAGTTAGGAGCATGTATAGGTTGGACATTATGTAAAGGCTCCGACGATATTGTCGAAGCCTTTAGGCGAGCTGATAAAGCCCTCTACGTTGCTAAAGATAAAGGAAGAAACCTAATCGTTCCGGCTTTATGACACCGTAACCACCGCTTTTCGCTTATCTTCTTTTGAAAATTGCAGCGCCTTGTTTAAATTATCAAATTCAAAAAGGTTGGGGATCTCAACTACCAAAGATTGCGCAGCAACTTGCTCAAGTAGAGCCTCACCGTCTTTCACCAAACGCTGCCACTGTGACAAATCGCCATAATCATGCAGCGCACCTAGTGCTATCTCATGATAAGAAATAGTACGCGTGAAAGGCGCATCAACAGGCACTTCAATACGACCTAGAATACTCACTACGTGGCCGTTAGCTTCAAGAAGCGGTACCAGTGTCGCCGCATAGTCTGGCCCATTCGCGTCGAAAAGCGCGTAAAATGTTTGTCCTTCAGGTTTACCGCGGTGGATGGCTTTTACGCCCATCTCCGCAGCTTGCTCTTGCGAAAAGCTCCCTGAGATAACATGTACATTAAAACCGGCCTGAGAAAGCATTTGCGCCAGCAATTTGTTAACGGCGCCCATACCGCTGACTAACACGTCAGCCCCCTTTCGGACCGGCACTTTACTAAACGCTTGCCAGGCAGTAAGCATTGGACATGGCAACGCAGCAGCTAGTGCAAAATCAACGCTTTCTGGCACCACCATTACGCGGCTTGCATACACTTCACTATGATCGGCAAAACTTCCGTTTTCACCTAGGCTATGATGGTAAGCCACACGCTTACCCAATAGACTGTTATCAACGCCCTCACCTACAGCGACAACAACACCCGCACCGTCCACACCGGGAATATGCCCTTTTTCCCAGTCGCGCGGGTTATTATCGATAAACTTCCAGTCAACTGGGTTAATGCCAATAGCATAGTTGCGCACGACAATACGCCCTGCCTTCGGATCAGAAAACTCGCGTACCTGCTTTACCAGCGATGCGCCAGCTTGTTCAAATTGCCAAACGTTAGCTTGCATAAAAGCTCCTTAACACAGTGATTTTTCCGATTAGTCCCACGCTGGTGAAAAATCTGGGTTAGCTTGACGGTCGCCACAATCTAACGCGTCAATTTTTGCGATGTCGTCAGCGTCTAAGGTAAGTTCAAGCGCTTTGAAATTGGTTTCCAGATTTTTGCGCTTTGTCGACGATGGAATAGTAACTAAATCATGGGCCAGCTCCCAGGCTACCACTACCTCAGCAGTGCTCACGCTATGCTTATCTGCAATTGCAATGATGGTCTCGTCTTTTAGCACTTTACCAACGGCAAACGGCATATATCCTGTCACTTTGATACCGTGTTTCTCACACGCTGCACGCACTTTTTCATTAGTAAGATAAGGGTGTACCTCTACTTGATTCGTGGAAATAACTCCCTCGCCCAAGATACTCACCGCTTCTTCAATTTGTGCCACGGTAAAGTTAGAAATACCTATTTCTTTTGTGAGTCCCAGTTCCTTAACGCGCAGCAATTCACCTAGGTACTCTTCCATGCTTTCGCCGTTTTCCGGTGACGGCCAATGAATAAGTAGCAGGTCAACGTACGACAGTTGAAGCTTTTCCAAACTCTCTTTTACGCTATCCACAAAGCTTGCTTTATTCAGCTTGTCATTCCACACCTTGGTGGTGACGTAAAGGTCTTCACGTGCAACAAGATTGTTTGCAATAGCGTCTTTAATAGCGCGACCTACCGCTTCTTCATTGCCGTAAATTTGCGCCGTATCAATGTGACGGAAACCCACTTCAAGTGCCATTGTCACGCTGTTATAGGCTTCATCGTCTTTTAAGCGAAACGTGCCTACACCTAGCGAAGGAATTTTAGATTGTGACTGATTTACATTCGGCATGATGCCTCCTTGTTGGTTCCGTTATTTATGAAAGTGAGGTAATACGTAGTCAGCAATGCGCTGCATCGCGCCTTCTACTGGTTGCGTATTACGTCTGAAGTGCAGGCCAATATGATCAACCCCCGCGTCTTTCATTGCATTGAGTTCTTTGATAAGCCCATTTACACCAGTTTCAACCCCGAATCGGTGGCGTTTTATCGGCGCTTCATCGTCTTCAACCAAATTAAGATGAATAAAGCTAACGTAAGGCTTGTTGCCTGCGACATTTCGCCATAGTTCAACGCGCTTTACATGCTCGTTCGGCGTACCTGGATACGCCAGCCAACCGTCCATATTTTCTCCAACCCACTGAGGGCTTTGCTGAGCGAGCCCTGCAACGTACAATGGCGGCGTGGTTGAGCGCGGTAACAGCGACATGCCAGGCTTAAGGGAATTCTCACCGTGCTTTACAATTTCAAGTGACTGCCTGAATTGCTCGCCGCGACTGTCAAAATCAACATCGAACAACGGATACTCAACTGGTCTATCTCCACTAGCTACACCGAGTATTAGGCGGTCGTTACTTAGCTGCTGCACCGTTGCTGCCGCCTTTTTAACAAGCCATGGCTGCCTAAGAGGTAAAACAACAGCGGCTGTGCCTAATAGAATATTGTCTGTAATACCCGCTAAATAGCCCAGGTAAGTGAAGGTTTCGAAAACCTGAG
>JAXHTT010000137.1:0-9984 GCA_034190055.1 Pseudomonadota bacterium
TGGGCAACAGCAGTTAGCCAAACCACTGCTGGAAGCTACAGCAAGGCTAGATATGCAAAGTGCGTTCAAATACGCAATGCTTTTATGGGACGAGGGCAAATTCTCACAAGCTAAGCCGCATTTTGAATTCGCGGCGCAAAAAGGCCATCAACAAGCGAAAAAGGCCCTTAACGTTATTAAGCTTTATTCTCCTCGCTCAGTAGCGCAAGCAATAAAGCAATCTGGTGCCCTTCATTGGGACGATAAAGCAAATTGCCTGCAGCGTGTGCAACCTTTTGCTACAAGCTTAGCGACCATCATGCGAGCGCATGAACATTATCAATCATTTACCAATGATACGCGTCTTAAAAAGCTTCCTATTTGCTTAGCGCCGCCTATTTGGCTTAATTCCGATGTGTTGGAGTGCGATGCCAACTACAGAAGGGCTGGCATCTTGGGGTGTGATATTTCCCCCTTAGCAAGTATTGCCAAAAAGCGTAAGTTTAGTCATGCAGTTGTAGTGGCCGAGCAGGGTAAAGCGAATGTTCAAAATGGTGTGATGTATTTAGATATTAGTGACGCTTATACAGTTTTCGTGCACGAACTAGCGCATTTTGCTGGCTTCGCTGACGAATACCCTATTGGCAAGGGTATGGCAAATAAGCTGTGCGATGAAGATGGAATTGAAGACTTCAGACCGCCCAACGTTGTTGTGGATACAGATTATTGGTATGCACCTCATGAAACGGTAGAGAATTGGCTGGCCATAGACCCCGCAACGATTATCGCTCGCGCTAAAACCTGTGCAGTGCTGGGCCTTAATAGCTACAAACCTAGCCGACGAATCACCTTTATGGAACACCACGATAGTGGCGTGATCCCGCCTTTATATCTGGTCCTTTGGCAGCAACAGCTTGAAAAGCAAAATTCGCAGCGGCCCATCTCAATGAATTTCTTCCAAGCTTTTCACAATAGCGGTAATCGAAAAGAGGCGGCTCACTGGCTAGCTGAGTACGAAGCATTTACCGGCACTAAATAAGCAGCCGCACACTCTTTTTCGATAACGCCTTAGCTCTATTCAACAACCACCTACACAGGTACTGCAACGGGTTATTTCTCGCTACCCTCGAAGCGTAGGCTTTAGTTCTCTTACCCACATAGATGTGGCACCACAAATTGCTACTGGCATAACAATGAAGTTCACCACGGGAATGAGCGAGAACACGTTGACCATCATACCAAAGGTCATTGCTTTTCCTTTGTGTTCGCCCAGGTGCAAGCGCATCCGAGTGAAATCTACCTTGTGGTTATCATAAGGGTAGTCACAATACTGGATAGCCATCATCCAAGCGTTGAATAAGAACCACAAGACCTGCCCGATAATAGGTAGGAAAAAGAACAGTAACAAAAAACCGATGGCGCGAGGTAAATACCAAATGAGTTTAGTCAGTTCGCGACCCACAGTACGGGGAATGTCTTTTACCAACGACATAACGCCTTCATCACCCAAGTCTTGGCCCGTTAAATGACGCTCAACTTTTTCTGATAACACGCCGTTGAAAGGCGCGGCAATCCAGTTGGCCAGGGTACCAAAAATAAGTGCGAAAATGAGTAACACGCTGATTACCGCTAAAGGCCATAAGAAAAAACTGATAGCCGTTTTTATCCAGCCTAACCATTCAGGTACAAGGTCGATAACATAGGCTATGCCCATTTCTATTTGACCGAACAAGAAATAAAAAGCAACAGAAAACAAAACAAGGTTTATAGTGAGGGGCACAAACACGAAACGCTTTAGCCCTTTCGTTTTGATAAGCGAAAAGCCTTCAAAGAAATAATGCACACCACCTGAACTCATTCGTACTCCTTCGCGTTATTTTAAACGCTTTGTTTATTAACTATTTTCTCTATCATACGCCCTTGGCGCGTTCTGTGCCCAACTCACTGAAATGGTAATTGTTACAAGCTGTTAGTTTTGGTAGAGTCAAAATATAATAACAAAAGAACCTTCTGTGTGATTACATCATTTCCATATCATCCGCTAATTCAGCATCCCGCAAAAGGATATTGGGCTGAAGCTATGACGATTTCGTCAATCAACTCTGCATATCAGAGGGATGATGCGTGAGGCTTAAGAAGATAAAGCTAGCGGGCTTCAAGTCCTTTGTTGAGCCTACTACTATTCCATTTCCCGGGGAAATGACTGCCATTGTTGGGCCGAACGGCTGTGGTAAATCCAATGTTATTGATGCTGTTCGCTGGGTATTAGGTGAAAGTTCAGCGAAGAACCTACGCGGCGATGCGATGACAGACGTGATCTTCAACGGTTCATCTTCACGAAAACCCGTGGGGCAGTGTAGCGTTGAACTTGTTTTCGATAACAGTGCAGGGCGGATTGCAGGCGAATTTGCTAACTACAACGAACTGTCGGTTAAACGATTAGTGACCCGCGATGCCACGTCGACTTACTTCCTCAACGGTACCAAATGTCGTAGGCGAGACGTTACCGATCTATTTTTAGGAACGGGGCTAGGACCTCGTTCTTACGCCATTATCGAGCAAGGTATGATCTCACGGCTTATCGAATCTAAGCCACAAGAACTGCGCGTGTTTATTGAAGAAGCTGCGGGTATATCAAAGTACAAAGAGCGTCGCAGAGAAACAGAAAATCGCATCAGGCACACGCAAGATAACCTCGAACGCTTAAACGATGTGCGCGATGAACTTGGCAAGCAGTTGGAAAAATTGCAGCGACAAGCTGCCGCTGCAACCCGCTATAAAACATTGCGCGCACAGGCCAGAGAGTTAAAGGGCCAGCTTGCGGCGATTAGATTTCTTAAAAATAGCGAACATATTGAAGCGCTGCAAAAGCAGCAGCAAACATTGCAAATAGAAGTCGACGATTTGAATGCTAGGTTACAAGGTGATGAAGCCGGGCTTGAGTCGTATAAAACTAAGCAAGTTGAGACCAAGCAAGTCATCGATGATCTGCAGCAGCAGTTATTCACCACAAGCAATGCAATCACGCGATTAGAGCAAAACGCTCTGCATGCGAAACAGCGAAAAGGGCAAATAGAGCAAGAGTTAGCGCGAATCGACGAACAGCATGAGTTGCTAAACCACTCTATTGATGAGGCACAGGAAGCACTTGCTGTATCAAACGAGGCGCTTGAAAACATTGAACCAGAGCTTGTACTGAAAGAAGCTGAGCTGGAACATGCAAAAGCGCGTTTTGAAGACGTAGAACAGGCGTTAAGAGAGTTTAACGCAAAAGCTCGTGAGCAAGAGCAAACGTACAACCAGCTTCGACAAGACGTGCAACAGTGTCATAGCCAAATTCAGTCCACAATGAGCATGCAGCTTCGCACATCCCAGCGTATTAGCGAACTGCAAGACGAGCTAAAACAGCTTGATGACGAAGACTACTCAGATCAAATAGCATTGTTAGAAGAGCAAGCAAACGAGCTAGATTTTGATATTGATGAAGGTAAACAAGCGGTTCAAACAGCTAGCGAGAAACTCCAAAAACAGCATGCTGAAGTGCAAACTATTGAAGCGACACGTCGTGAGGCGCAGGGTCAGCTGCAAACCGCCCAATCTACCAAATCTGCATTAGAAGCACTTCAGCAAGACGCTTCTAACTTTGAAGATACGCTATTAGAGGGAATAGAAAAGCTTTGGCAACAAATTACCTCAAGCCAAAAGCTTGCACCCTGTATTGAGGCTATATTACAGCACGCTAGAGACCCTGTAGTCGCAAAAAACTACCCCGTACAAGAGCTTTTAAAAAACAAAGCGCGTCTGCCCACCGGCGTAAAGGTGTACACCGAAAACCTGTTTGTAAGTTCGGCAAAAGCCGGCTCTCTAGCCCATGCTTTAATAACCGAGCTTGGCGGTAGCAACACTTCACCGGCACAGGTTCCCGCATTTTTTGATGATATTTACCTTTGCGAAGACGATGAAGATCTTGCAAGTAAGGTGGAACGCTTAACTGATACCGAAATGAAAAGCGATGTTGGAGGCTTTTCTAGCGCAATCTCACCTTCAGGTTTATGGTCCAGCTCCTATTGGGTTGTTAAACCGGGTGAGGCGAATGACGGTGCTTTACAGCGTGCCAACAAAATCAAAGTGCTTACAGACGATATCGTAGCCATTGAAAGTCTCATAGAAGAAGTTGAATATGCGATTGAGGAAGCGAAGCAGAGCCTTGAAGCAAGCGAAGCTCGAAAGCATACGGCCCAAAACGCCTTAGCTGAAAAGGAAAATCAACGGGCTCAGATTAAAAACAAGCTTTCTTTACTTGAAATGCAGCAAGAGCAGCAGTCTACTCGCAGCGCCAAACTTAATGATGAATTGGCAAAACAAGAGTTAATGCTTGCTAAAGAAGAAGAGCAATTAGCGCAACTTTCCGAAAAATTAGAACTTCAAGAAGCGCAAATTCTTGAATACGAAGTGCATATTGATGAAGTTAATGCGAAACGTGAAGAAAATGAGCGAACCACATCAGAATTACGCGCCTCAGTCGATTCATTAACGTCACAAAATCATGAGCTTGCACTAAAAAAACAGCAGCTTGAAAATCATCAAAACTTATACAGTCAACAGGTTACGCGTAACCTTGAGCAGCGTGAAGAATACATAAAAAATAAAGAAAGACTGCAAAAAGAGCTAGCGCACCTAACCTCTCCTGAAGAAATTCAGGAAGCAGAGCTTCAGTCTCTGCTAGAGAACAAAGCTGAGTTAGAGCAACTAAAAAGCGCTAAGCAACGTAGCCTTGAAGATATTGAACAATGGCTGCGAGAAGCCGAAAAAGGACATCAGGCTCTTGGTAAAGACATTCAAACCCGACAGACAAACATCGATAAACTAAACATTGATATTGAAGGGTATCGGGTACGCGCAAATACGATCCTAGAACAGCTTGACGAAACACAGCAATCACTAAAAAGCATTTTAGAAACCTTACCAGAAGAGGCTGAAGAAAAGCGTTGGCAAGAAGACCTTGAAAAAACGCAAGCCAACCTTCAGCGTTTAGGAGCGGTAAATTTAGCTGCGGTTGAAGAATATGAGACCCAGTCACAAAGAAAGTCTCATTTGGATACACAGCACAACGACCTTACCGATGCGTTGGAAACTTTGCAGTCCGCTATTCGAAAAATTGATAAAGAGACACGCACGGGCTTTTCAAACACTTTTGAGCAGGTTAACGAAGACCTTAAAATGTTATTTCCTAAAGTCTTCGGCGGTGGGTCAGCATACCTTGCGCTTACCGACGACGACCTACTGGAAACTGGGGTAACGATAATGGCTCGCCCTCCTGGTAAGAAAAATAGTACGATTCACCTCTTAAGCGGTGGAGAAAAAGCACTAACCGCTTTATCATTGGTGTTTGCTATTTTCAGATTAAATCCAGCACCATTTTGCTTGCTGGATGAAGTAGATGCACCATTGGATGATGCAAATGTAGGGCGCTTTTGTAACTTAGTGTCAGAAATGTCACAAACAGTGCAGTTTATTTATATCACCCACAATAAAATAGCGATGGAAATGGCGAGTCACTTAACTGGTGTTACTATGGCGGAACCAGGGGTTTCACGTATGGTAGCGGTAGACGTTGACGAAGCTGTAGCCTTCGCAGAAGCATAACAAAGGGCGAAAGAAATTAAATGGAAGATCAATTACGTCTATTTTTACTCCTTGGAGGCACGGTTTTTATTCTTGCAGTGCTTGCCCACGGTATTTGGAAAATTCGTAAAAACGGTAAGCCTTCGGAAAAAGAGCGCTTAGAGCCCCGACAGTGGCAAGACGACGATAGCGATATAGAAGCTGAACCACAGGAAGGCTTTGACGAACTCGGCATTGGTGCGGTTCGAGTGGTTAGCAACTCGCAAAACTCACATAATCAAGCAGAAGAGAGCATCGCAGCTTCGAGCCAGTCGTTTGATGATAGCCCGAACAACCCGCTAAACGACAGCGAATCTCAACAATTCGGTGGTGGCCAGAGCAATACCTCTCGTCAATCTACTCCATCTAGTCACATCCATAGCAGTAAAGACGACGCTGTCGAAGAGCACAGTGGCGGTAGCAGCAATGATGATTCTTCGGTGTCACCAGTCGTAAAAGAGGGTGGAAGCGACGGCGAAAAAGAGAGCGAAAAAGAAGATGCTCAAGAAGCGCCTAAGCTGTATGGTTCTGTGGTAACGAACCCCAAACCACATATGAAAGGTCAGGCTCGTTCGTTTGATACCGCAGCAAATAAAAGCGATGACAACGTTGCAGCTTTCCCTGAGCCTCCAGGTTTTCTACTTCGGGAAGGCGATGATGAGGCTCAGTCAGCGCCACAAACTCAGAGTGAAGAAAACGCACAAGGCGCGTCTTATTCAGCGCTATCCAACGCTAATGACGCAGATAACGGGTACTCCGATAATCAAAACACGGCGCAACCCCAACAAGCGCCCGCAGTACCGGTTCGCCCTGCACAAAAGTTTTATGTAGATCCTACGCTTGAAGAAGAACCAGTACCAAGTAAAGCGTCAGCTAAGAACGAGCGAGAAGTGGCTACTTTTAGTTTAGACGCGCAAGAGGAAGTAACTTCCTCACGGGGTACCCAGGAAGAGAATGAACAGCCGCGACGTTTTGCACGTAGTAAGCGAAACAAAACACCAGTTAGAAAGCGTGAAGAGCCTAATTTTGGTGATGACCAAATGCGTATCGACTTCGACACCAGTGAGCAGGGTAACCCTAATTTAGGTGAAGAGAGCTTCAGCGCTAATGACACACACAGTGACGGTGCGACCAGCTCATCTGAGCCTGCGAAACCGTCAAGTGTTGAACCCGAAGTATTGGTGTTAAACGTAAGGGCACCTGAAGGTGAAGCTATTTCTGGTGCTGCGCTTTTACCTATGTTGCTTACACTAGGGTTTAAGTTTGGCGACCAGGATATCTTCCATCGTCACGTAAATTCCAATGGCAAAGGGCCTGTATTATTTAGCCTAGCCAATATGTTTAAACCTGGTGTTTTTGATATTGATAACCTGGAAAATTTTGAGACCCAAGGTGTATCTTTGTTTATGATATTGCCCATCGAAGGCGACCCTCATCAAGTATTTAATATGATGCACAACGCTGCACGTAAGCTGGCAGACGAGTTCGGCGCTCAGGTACTAGATGGTCGTCGCAGCGTGTTAACTAAACAGGGCTTACAGCAATACGTTGAAAAAATTCGTGAATTTGAACGCAAGCGTATGATTGCTCGCAGCTAACGTAAGCTATTCAACTGTCTATATCGCACGCTTTATACGTGCTTGCGTGTTAGCGTAATAAAAAGGACTTGGCTCATACCCAGGTCCTTTTCTATTAAATAGCGCTACAGCGAGGCTACAAATTACACTAACCGACTAAAAAGACGGCGGTTTAATGCTTCATTTGAAACAAAAGGTCGTTTGGGTTAAGTAACCTAAGCAACAAATTGTAAAACTTTTAATTATTTATACGGCGTGAAAACAACTCCATGTCAAACTCTTTAGAACAAGCAAAGCAACAAGTTGCTCAACTTCGCAACACGTTAAATGAGTACAACTATCAGTACTATGTACTAGACGATCCATCGGTTCCCGACGCCGTTTATGATAGAGATATGCAGGCGTTAATAGCGCTTGAAAAACAATATCCTGAATTGCATAACCCCAATTCTCCAAGCCAAAAGGTGGGAGGCGCAGCGCTGTCGGCATTTGAGCAAGTTACTCACGATGTGCCTATGCTGTCGCTAGATAACGCCTTCGATGAAGAGTCTCTACTAGCGTTTGAGAAGCGCTTAAAAGACAGGCTTAAAGATACTGCTACTTTGGAATTTAGCTGTGAGCCTAAGTTAGATGGCTTAGCCGTGAGTATTCTATACGAAAACGGTGAATTAGTTCGCGCTGCAACGCGGGGCGATGGTCAGGTAGGCGAAAACATCACGGCTAACGTGCGTACTATTTCAAATGTACCTTTAACCCTTCGCGGCGATCACTATCCAGACCGCGTCGAGGTTCGTGGTGAAGTGTTTATGCCGCGAGATGGCTTTGCAAAATTAAACGAACATCAAAAAGAAACGGGCGGTAAGGTCTTTGCCAATCCGCGCAATGCCGCAGCCGGAAGTTTGCGTCAGTTAGACTCGAAAATCACCGCTAAACGCCCACTGATGTTTTATGCGTATTCACTAGGCGTAGTACAACCAGAAAGCTTTGATTTACCTTCAACCCACAGTGCGCGACTCGCACAATTGGGTGAATGGGGGCTGCCACTATGCCCAGATATCGACACAGCAGAAGGCGGTAAGGGGTGTTTAAATTACTATAATCATATTCTGGAAAAGCGCGATAACTTGCCTTATGACATTGATGGCGTCGTCTTTAAAGTAGACCGCATTGAATTGCAGAACACCCTTGGTTTTGTAGCCCGAGCACCGCGTTGGGCGATTGCACAGAAATTTCCCGCGCAAGAGGAAGTAACCAAACTGTTGGACGTTGAGTTTCAAGTGGGCAGGACTGGGGCAATTACACCGGTAGCGCGCTTAGAGCCTGTTTTTGTAGGTGGCGTAACCGTATCTAATGCCACATTACATAATCAGGATGAAATTTCCCGATTGGGCGTTAAAGTTGGCGATACTGTTGTTATTCGTCGCGCCGGTGATGTTATCCCTCAGGTAGTTTCTGTAGTTGAAGCAAATCGCACGGGTAGTGAAACTGACATTAGCTTCCCAAGTCAGTGCCCAGTGTGTGACTCGCAGGTTGAGAAGCTTGAAGATGAAGCAGTCGCTCGCTGTACCGGAGGGTTAATTTGTGCAGCGCAACGTAAACAGGCGCTTAAACACTTCGCCTCACGTAAAGCGTTTGACATAGATGGTCTGGGCGATAAGCTCGTTGACCAACTAGTAGATGCCGATCTCGTGCACAGCCCCGCAGATTTCTTTACACTGTCGTTGGGTGATGTTGTTGGCTTAGAGCGTATGGCTGAAAAGTCAGCAAGTAAGCTTTTGGCATCTCTTGAAGCATCAAAGCAAACTACCTTAGCCAAGTTTCTATACGCGTTAGGGATCCGCGAGGTTGGCGAAGCAACGGCGGCAAACTTGGCTTCGTACTTTGAAACCTTGGAAGCCATTCGTGAAGCTTCATTAGAAGCTTTAGTGCAAGTGCAGGATGTGGGCGAAGTAGTCGCTACCCATATATTCAACTTCTTTAACGAGTCACATAACACCGATGTGATTGACGCACTTCTTAAAGAAGGAATCAATTGGCCCGCCATCGAGAAACCAGATTCGGATAACTTGCCACTTGAAGGTAAAACTTGCGTTATTACCGGTACGCTAAGTGAAATGGGCCGATCTGATGCTAAAGCGCGGCTTCAGTTACTTGGTGCTAAGGTGGCGGGTTCGGTGAGTAAGAACACTGACTTTTTAGTTGCGGGTGAGAAAGCAGGTTCTAAACTGACCAAAGCACAAGAACTTGACGTAGATGTGTGGGATGAAGCTGCATTGCTTGCCTTCCTCGCTGAGCATGAAAAATAAACCTGTGAAATAAACGCTAAGAATGTTTTTTAGGCCGAGGCCTCTTTGATAGTGTGCCTCGGCCTAGCGCAACTCAGTTGCAGAACGCAGGTATTCTCAAGTCTCACTTCCGATAAGAACAAAAAAACGCCATATTGAAATGTGGCGTTTTTCTAGATCTTATCGAACGCAAATGCTGCTATTTGCTCTACGGGGCTTTGTTATTGAGCCGTCTGGTTACGCATTTGTCTACGTCTTTCCCACGCTTTTTTCACTTGAAAGCGCCACACCCAGTTTAACGAAAAGTAACCCGCCAATCCGAAAACCACAGAGCAAATACCACAACCAACCAAAAAAGCGGGCCCAATGGTGTTAATGCTTTCTACCACCCACTGCCAGCTAAACTGGAATTCAAAATGCTCAGGTTTGGTCCCAAGTACAGTAGTACCCACTTTGTAAGCCCCATAAAATATAGGGGG
>JAXHTT010000138.1:0-9919 GCA_034190055.1 Pseudomonadota bacterium
TGATATTGCCTGGCTATCTCCTCACTTCCTCTCTAACTCAGCCATAAACAGCTGGATCGGTGAAGAACTCAGAACCGGTGGCGTTGAATTTAGCGTTAGACAAAATGGCAGACAAGTTCGAAGCAAGTGGTCGTGGAAAATATTGGCCAGCTTTTTTAAAGGAAACGACACCACAGGTACGCTGCTTTCTTGGCGTGGCTTTGCACTTCACGATAGACAATCGCTTTACAACGATAGAGTGAACTTTCTGCCTATACCGGGCGTTATCGATGAAGATAGGTTGGGTGCGCCTGCATGGACCGAACCTTTTAGAGAAATAGACAACCGCTTTGGCTACTATTTTGGCGCGCACGTGGCGTACAAGCGGAGCGCTGAAATGCGCTATTACTATTACGATAACAACGCAGATGCTAATGTAGTCGACCCTGACCGCATCTACGCATGGCATACACGCTTTCATTCGTTAACACTTCGCTATTTGTATGGCCCTGAACTTACCGTATTTTCTCAATTGCTGACGGGCGACACTCTAATGGGTGAGCGCATTGTAGATAACGATTTTAGAAGTGGCTTCGTTGCTGCGGTATACAGCATGACTCCATATACGGTTGCTGCACGTGCTGACTGGTATCAAGTAAATGATAATGACAACTACGCCCTGGACCCCAACGGGAGCACGGGACGAGCCTTTACCATCAGCGCGGGGCGCAATGTTAGCGAAAACTTCTCAATAACCGCTGAGTGGCAAGTAAACTCAGGCACTCAACAAAACCTTCGCTTTTTCCAAGACAGCGAACGCTTTACCGAGCACTTGTTCCAGTTAGCACTTACGGCCACTTACTAATTAAGCGACTTTTCTATTTCTGAACGCTCGGCATCTGTTACTGTGGTACACCAGCAACTTCGATTAAATCGAATGTGGTGGCATCGTCACCTTTTACCATAACCTGACATTGCCCCCAAGTTTGTGGAATATGCCAAACATGAGCCTCGGCCACGGTGAACTTTTCTCGGTGAGAGTCACAGCGAACCTCTACAGTATCAAGTTCACCCTGTATGTTATTAAAAGCAAACTTGTTTCTCACCAGCGTGTGGAACCAACGTCCGTTGTCTCCCATGCTTACGGGTACCCGAAGATTTTTCTCAGACGCAATAGATGTTTTAATCTGATTTACTATTGCGGCAACTTCCTCAATACGCGGTTGTTGCTCTTCCATTTCTTGAAGCCTGCTGTACGATTTTAGAGCTTCGGCGTAATATCCACGCTGCGCATCAAGAAGTATTTTCCTCTGAAGCACGTAAGCTACGTATTCATCGTCGAATACCGCATTGTTAAAGCGTTTTTGTCCATTACTGGAAAGTAATCGCGTTAGGCTTTTCGCTTCTCTTTCAATGTCGCTTTGTTCTCTTGCAATCTGTGACTCCAAGTTGAGCAACCAAGCATTCTCGTAACGATTTAGCGTATCCCAACTTGATAGCTCTTTAAAAGCTTCGTCTGCAGCTTCAACATTACCCGCTTTAAATATCTCATCTACGTTTTTATACGCTTTGATAAACTTCCGGGTGGCGCCAGTTTTTCCGCCCATGGAGAAATCCATTTGAACCGCTTGGTGACATTGCTGAGTTGGTTCACCGTCTTTTATTGCTGGGTCATACTGCCATTTTTTAACGGCTGATAGGGCACTGCGTTTGAAAGAAGAGCTTCCGAAAAAATCCTCTACCACAGGATCTTTCACTCTACCTTCTTCATCAATAACATAGCTCAGCCTAACCCAGCCTTCACGGCCTTTTCTCGCCGCTAGAGATGGGTAAATAGGGTCAACGCGCTCCAACGGGGTTGCAGGTTTGAATGCACTTATCCGCGTAACTTCATTGGCTTTCGCTTCAGCTAGGGCTTTCTCTTCAGCTTCATCGCAGGGAATGCTTAATTCTTGCGCCGCTGCCCCAATGGCAGAGCCAGAAGTAAGTAACACGGATAAAGCTAATGCCAGCGTCTTTTGCTTAGCCCTTTGCCCATGTAATTCTTGGTGTATTTTTCGAGCCTTATTCCATTTCTCTATTTTCGATGTTGTATTAATCATCCCGATCATCCTTAATAACGTTTTAGCCTACTGCTGGAATACAGATTATTTTTTCCTCGATGAGTTTTCAAGTGAGGCATCAGGAACATTTTTTATCATCATCTGCTCTTTGCGCTTGGTCATCATTCTAGCCAGCCTGCGCATGCTCACAGTTGTATCCTTTTCGTCTACAATGTCTACACCCAACAAGCGTTCGAGCAAATCTTCTAAAGTCAAAATACCTTCTAAGCCACCGTACTCATCTACTACCAACAACATGTGTACATGCTTATTGATAAAGTGCTCAAAAGTTACCGATAAAGGCATGGTGTTTAATACTGTAACCAAATCCTTGGCGTACTCAGAAAGCGGCTTGTCGGTGTTTCCTCTCGCCTGCGCGACCAACAGTTCAGAGCGCATAACATAGCCAGTAATGTTCTCAGAATCACTATCTTCAAATACAGGTATACGTGAAAACTCAATATTGGCGTGCTTATGGAAAAACGCCTCCACCGTCATCGACTCTGATACTTTAAACAGTGCTGTGCGATGAGTAATTGCATCTTTTACTTTAAGTTCGTGCAGACTCAATAAGCTTTGCAAAAACGCCGCTTCATGATTAGCTAACTGCCCTTCCTGCCCTGACAGTTCAGCCATAGCGTGAAGCTCGCTGCGGCTCAATCCACGAAGTGGGCTGTCTTCTTTGAATCCCTTAGTCATTAGTTCAGACATTTTAACGAACGGCATTAGCACGATTGAAAGATATTTTAGAAAGTATGCCGTTACAGGGGCTAGTGTTCGCCAGTAGGTTGCACCAAGTGTCTTTGGTATAATTTCTGAAAAGATAAGAATAAGCAGAGTAAGGACTGCTGAAATAACACCTAAATAGGCATCGCCGAATACCGCTGCCGCCTGCGCTCCCGCGCCAGCAGCCCCCATAGTATGGGCAATAGTGTTAAGCGTTAAGATTGCGGATAGCGGTGTATTAATATTGTCAGTTTGCTTGCGAAGCAATGCCCCGCTGGCTTTGCCATCTTTTTCCAAAACCGAGATATACGCAGACGAAACACTCAGAATGACAGCCTCGGCAATGGAGCACAAAAAAGAGAAGCCCAGTGCAATGAAGACGTACACAATAAGTAAAAGCATGTAATTATTCCAAGCGTCCCTGTAGGTTATAACGCGTTTTAATTTAAAGAAGTTGAGCGACTATTATGGATAATAGAGCGGGATATACAAGCGCTCTGTAAATATCATTTGAGCGCTTGAGTAGAGAAAAGCAATCGCAGTGTAAAAGTTAACCGCAGCATGCCGAGTGCTGCTCTTCATTATGGCGATAGTGCTTCAGTTTTTTCACGCCCAACCTCACCATAAGCCCTGCCAACAGGATTGCACATAATCCATAGATCATCTGAACGCCTGCGCCGTGCTCATGAACATGGCTCGTGGTTTTTATCATTGAAGATAATGAAAACGAGGACACTAAGTAGTTGAGTGCGTAACCAAAACCAATACTTGCCGAGATAACGCTGAACAAATAAAGCACAAGTGTTCGCGCCCCCATCTCTTGTTTTATCATGCCCATAGTAGACACGTTAGTGGCAGGGCCTGCCATTAAAAACACGAGCACCGCACCTGGTGATAACCCTGCAGCCAAAAAGCCAACCGCAAGCGGTGTAGACGCGGTAGCGCATATGTACATAGGAATACCAATAAGTGCCATAACAAGCATGGCGACCACACCATCTCCCCATTGAGTAAGGAAGTCGGTGGGCACCCAAGTTTTAATGGCGGCGGCGAGGGCTAAACCAATAAGTAGCCACACCACAATATCTTCGAGCAGTTTGCCGCTTGCATAAGACAATACCTTAGCCACCTGAGATGATTTACCCGGTAGATTATGATCATGCTGATTAGCACAGTGATCATGCTCATGTGCAGAGTCACTGCCACAGCCTTGCGTCTTATCCCCTGGTTTATTCACAACCTCTGGCTCTGCTTTAGTGCTGCAACACGATGAGGTGGCTGAAGTAGCTACAGGTTCACTCTGCACTGTGAGTTCGTTGCGCTCTGCAAAAAAACGTACCATTAGGCCTGCGTAGATTGCACTTATCACAGCTGCAATAGGCCTCACGATAGCATACAAAGGTCCCAACAAAGCGTAAGAAACTGACACACTATCTACACCCGTTTCCGGTGTAGACACTAAAAAAGATATCGTTGAAGACTTAGAAGCACCACTTCGGCGCAAACCGAGCGCGGCAGGAATAACGCCACATGAACAAAGTGGCAAAGGCGCGCCGATAATAGCAGCTTTGCTAATAGAGCCAAATGATGCGCTACCCATATGCTTTTCAAGAAAAGAGACAGGCACTAGCTCATGCATCACTCCTGCGACCAGTAAACCCAGCAGCAGCCATGGCGCTGATTCCATGAACAACGCTAGAAAATTTTGCCCTAGTAAAATGATATCTGACACATAGCCTCTCTTGTAACCTTGCCTTAAGCTTCAATGCTCGTAGACATGCTTTGCTTGCAAACAAAATCACGTTGTCTTAAACACTACAGATAGTAACAGATATAAGGTGTGACAGAAAATCAACAAAACTGATTAGGTTGATTGTAGAGGCATAAAAATGGCCAGTACAAATGTACTGGCCGAATGTTGACTATCTCGAGAGTGTGCTTTTTACGCTCAGAGGTCAACCATGAAAAATCGAATCCGTGCTTATTTAACGAATGAGCCGCTTATTCTTGTGTGACTTTGTGTTGCGACTCCTTTTTAAGCTTAGACACCACAGAGAAAGCCTCTAGCATTACGAGCACTGAAACCACCAGCACTACTGCGTCTAAAAAGACCAGCAAATAATTTCCGTCTACGTAGTACTCTTTAAGCTTTATCAGCCCAGCAAAGAAAGCCATAATCAACACAAAAACCATGGGTATTAGCGTATACCTTGCAGGTCGGCCTAGCTTTATCAACATAACCGATATAACCAATAGAGTAAGGCTAGCTAAGATTTGGTTAGTTGAACCAAATAGCGGCCAGATTATCATGCCTCCACTGCCTGACGCACCACCTGCACCAAACGCGAGTAGCAAACAGCAGCCTACCGCCACAAGCGTAGCTATTACGCCGTTTTTCAGTGCACCGATAGAATAAATATCACCCCATTCTTGGATGATGTAGCGCTGTAAGCGCACGCCAGAATCCATCGTGGTTCCAGCGAACAATACAACCATTACCGCAAGAATAGTTGAAGAGAAATCTACTGGTAGACCCCAGCCTTGCTGAATAAGGTTCGCACCGCCAGTAATAAACGCGCCAACGCTACCAGCGCCTAAGTGGCTATAGACTTCGTGCCATTCTTCAGGTGATGCAGCAAACGCAACGCCACTTACTGCGACTATGGTAATAAGCGCAAGTGAACCTTCACCAATTGCACCTAAGTAACCTACAAAGCGCGCGTCTGTTTCTTTGTCGAGTTGCTTAGAGCTTGTACCCGATGACACTATGCCGTGGAAGCCAGAAACCGCACCACACGCAATAGTAACGAACAGCAACGGGATAAGGCTTGGTGAATCTACCGCCGTTTGCGTGTTAAACGCTGGCGCTGTGATATCCGGCATAGCAAAGAAGACAGCACCGTATAGTAAAAATAGGCCCACTAATAGCTGCATACCGTTAATGAAGTCACGTGGCTGTAACAACATCCAAACCGGTAGCAGTGATGCAATGGCAGCATAAACAAAAAGAATAATTATCCAATTCGCTTTATCGGCCAGTCCAAACATGGTTTCCGGCAAGCTCAGTGGAATATAGCTGCCCGCATATACCGAGGCGTAAAGCACGATTATACCGACAAGACACAAGGGAATAAGGCTGAAGTTACGCTTTAATAACTGACCAATAATTAATGCAACAGCAATTGCCATCCATGCAGGAAAAACTGCCGTAGGCTGGGATACAAATGAGTTTGCTATAACTACACCGAAAACGGCATTAACCATCAAGAGTACAAGGAAGATTACAATCATGAAAAGAGAGCGGGATCGTTTACCAATAACGCTCTCAGAGAGTGCGCCCATGGATTTGCCTTTATGACGAGCGCTCGCCCACAGGGCTCCCATATCGTGCACACCAGCAAACAGAATCGTGCCGAATACCACCCACAGAACAGCGGGAACCCAGCCCCAGTAAACGGCAATTGCGGGACCTACTATCGGCGCAGCACCGGCTACCGAGGTAAAATGGTGACCCCATAACACTACCTTGTTGGTAGGAACAAAGTCGACACCATCTTGCATGGCATGGGCCGGGGTTACAAAACTATCATCCAACTTGAATATGCGGTTCGCAATAAACTTCGAATATACGAACCAACCGAGCAGCATTCCAATGATGCCCAGTATCACTATGGCAATAGACTGCATCTTAT
Organism: Pseudomonadota bacterium; assembly: GCA_034190055.1. Taxonomy (GTDB): domain Bacteria; phylum Pseudomonadota; class Gammaproteobacteria; order Enterobacterales; family Alteromonadaceae; genus Alteromonas. Next base: position 6,500 of record JAXHTT010000138.1, read on the forward strand.
TATCCTAATATTGTTTTTATAAAGCCTTTGAAATTCTAGCGTGTATCAAAGTTTAAAAAGGCCCTAGTCTGTCTTTTAATATTAAACCATTTGTCGCCAAGGTCTAGCGCTATTGCAAGACTAAAGTCTAACTCTGACGTCGTTTTTTCCGACTCTTCATACCACTTAGTATTTTTTGATTATAGGCAGCGCTGCGGAAAAGAAAAAATAACGCTGTTAATCTCAAATTTTCTATCAACCAGGTAAACAGCGCTTTAAATAAGATTCATTCTCGTTTATAAATACACCTCTTTTTATCTGTAGGCAAAACAATGGCATCACCTAAATTCCACATGGCTTTTCGTAAATACCACCGCTGGCTTGGATTTTTTCTCGCGGGCATAATGGGCGTATACGCAATCAGCGGCATTCTTTTAATTTTTCGCCCTACCGATATATTAAAGTACGAACAAGTCCAGACTAGGCAATTTGAAGCAAACCTATCAGGTGAAGAACTGCTGCCCTTGCTAAAAATGAGAGGGAGTAAAGTGACAAGCGAAAACGCATATGAAATTGTGCTTAATGTAGGAAACTACGATAAAGCTACGGGCGAAGCGACTGTTTCGAAGAAAGACTACCCAATCGTTTTGTCTAAAATGGTGAAGCTTCACAAAGCGACCAATAACAGCCCTCTATTTTGGCTTAACATAAGCTTTGGCATAGGCTTGCTGTTTTTTGTAATTTCCGCGTTTTTGATGTTTGTTCCCAAACTACCCATGTACAAAAACGGGCTCAAAATAGCCGGTATCGGAGCCATCCTTACCGTGTTAACCGTAATTTTCGGTTCGTAATTTTTGCTTAGATAGGTCTGTGTTATGGTGTTCTTAGTACGCATACTAAATTGTATGCGTACTAGGCCAATTAAATGGTAGAGAGGAAAAAAGACTTCATCGACCTATAGGTGGTTTCCGACTCTGGCGTTTTATAAAAAATCAAATATTCGGCATGAGATAGTCCTTCAAAAATCTCTATCTGCGTAACCCCGCCACTATCGCGTATTGCACGACTTACTCTTGCCGTGTCGCTTAAAAACATATCTCGCGTCCCTGTTACCAATAAAGTTGGTGGGAATGCTTCAAATGCTCCGTAAAGTGGCGATATAGCCGGGTCTGTTAGTGCTTTTTTGCCAGCATACAGTTTGGCGGATGCTTCAAGCATCCCATCGTAGGTCACCAACACTTCGTCTATATTCTCGTTTGTATAAAGACTGTCGCTGGTTTTGGTAAGGTCGGCCCAAGGCGTACCTGCATACACCCCTTTGGGTAAAGGGCTTTTACTGTTTATAAGAGACTGGACTAGTGAAAGCACCAAACCACCGCCTGCCGATGTTCCTCCTACAAATATATTTCCTTCGCCAGCTTGGTCAAGTAGAGCATTGTATACTGCAACTACGTCATTCAGTGCAGCTGGAAAAGGAAACGTTGGAGGCATTCTATAATCAACGCTGTACACCACAATGCCCAACCTTTCTGCGACAAGCAGCCCTTCTTCTATGCTAGGCAGACCTCCAAAAAGGACGAACGCCCCACCATGAATATCAAGATAAACAATGTCTTTAAATTCAGGGGTGATCGTTTTAGGTGTCAACTTGCGCACTACCACATCATTTAAGCTCATAAGCTCAACATCCACGTTAAGCTCTTTCTTCATCTTCTTAATTTTTTTCTTTTGCTCGCTATTTCTAGCGTGAACATAGTCTCTCCACGCTTCACTAGTACGTGGCGTACTCGCTATCACTTCTTCTTTGGCGAAGTGAGGAAACGTTGAGATACTTTCTATGAGCGCCTCACTGGCAGCTTGGGGTAATGGGGGCTTTTTATCATGCATAGGGTTTGTAGTAGCTAATGTAGTAGGAGTAAACAAGAATATAAGTGCTAACATCAGAAGGTATTTGAATTTCATAATGAATAAACGCCTGACGTAAATGAGTAGCTTTCTATAAGAGTTAAGGTACGTGAACAGAACTGCAATACCAATCCGCATTAATGTAAAGCTTAGTCCGATTTGCGACTTTCATTGCTAGCATTCACCTAGACCTAAATGCGTCTTTGCTATGCAGTTTGAAAAATAGCGCTAAGTACTGGTTATATCTAGATTGCATTTTGCTATGCTAGCTTATAATTTACCCACTACCGTTACAATGATTATGACTTTTTAAAAGCGAAAGGATACAAAATCGCACGCTTTAGCTAATAAATACATAACCTTAAGGATCAAGATGAAAAGCTTTTCTATACAAAAACTACTGTTCTCACTAGGGCTCGCTGTATCTACAGTAACAACCGCTATTGCCGACGATGATAGCCAAACGTCAGTTTGGAAAGTATCCAATGGAGAAGATGCCGTATATGTAGGTGGCACTATCCATATTTTACCTATTTCTGAATTCCCTCTTCCGAGTGAATTTACCGACGTTTATGAGCAAGCAGACACACTAGTGTTCGAAGTTAAAATGCCCGATCCCACAGACATTGAAGGTCAGCAAAAAATGATGGCCGGGCTCGCTTACTCGGAAGGCAAGTCGCTTAAAGATGATGTATCAGAAGAAACCTATCAAGCCCTTAATACTTATTTAGCTAACTTCGGCGCTAATGCAGATCAGTTAGCTCGATTTAAGCCGGGTATGGTTGCATCAATGCTAGTTGCTATGGAAGCACAGCGCTCTCAGATGGCTGGGCAAGGGGTAGATGCCTATTTTATGCAGTTAGCGGCACGTGACGGTAAAACAAGCGAATACTTAGAATCACTAGATTTTCAAATCAATATGCTTGCGAACATGGGCGCGGGTGAAGAAGACCGCCTTATTTCTGAAACGTTAGAAACCTTACCAGAGCTAAAAGACATGCTTAAAAGCACTATCAAAGCATGGAGAAACGGTGACACTGAACAAATTGATGAGTTGGTGGTAGATACATTTAAACGTGAATCTCCTACCTCTTATGATGATGTTTTTACCAAGCGTAATGAAAACTGGCTACCTCAAATCGAAGCTATGTTCGGCGATGAAGACCAAGAGTTTGTTTTAGTTGGTGCAGGACATTTAGTGGGTGATGACAGCGTAATTGCCCTATTAGAAGCTAAAGGCTACAAAATCGAGCAAATGTAACTCGCCTTTGGCACGGAAGCATCAAGACTAAAGCTAGGCAAATGCCTAGCTTTTTTATACCTAGTCAAAGGGGTGAGTGTATGCCCTCTGAAACCCTACACCGCAGGGATGCGGTGTAGGGGCCGCCATGGATGGCTTTACGGCGTGTTTCTTCCTTCTCCGTACAGGCCCAATAGATGCAAAAGGGGGCGCTTGTTCACTCTAGAACTCTCAGCTGCATGGAAGCAGCTGCGAAGCCCCCATGGATGGGTTCACGGCGTGTTCTAGAGTGAACA
>JAXHTT010000139.1:0-9903 GCA_034190055.1 Pseudomonadota bacterium
TTTTGTTTATATGCTGGGCGAGGGTCTTGCGCCAGTACCGCTTTAACTAAAGCGGTAAAGTCGCTGTACTTTTTGTCTATTTCAGAAAGCGTTGGCTTGAGCGTATCTAAAAATTTCACATGGCGTTGGGGAATGGGGCTAATGTCGTCAAGCTTGTCGCTTGCGTTTTGAACACAATCTGCGTAACCGATATAAGGCTTGATATCAATAAGCGGCGTACCGTCTACTAAATCCACACCTTCTACTAGCAAGTGCGCTTTACCCTTATCGTGTACTAGCCCATTGTTTTTCACGACAGACATGCCAATGCTGTTCGGTCGATGTGTACTGCGAGTCGCTAAAACACCCATAGTGGCATTGCCGCCCAACCGAGGTGCCTTTACCGTATTTTTCCAACCGCGCTCAATGTTTTGATGAAAGATAAAAAGTAGCCACAGGTGACTATAGCTTTCTATTCCTTTTAGCATGTGGATATCGTTAAACCCTTCTTCAAACGTAATTACCCCATGAGCTTTTGCTAAGTTAGGTTGCCTGGGGATGGCAAATTTTTGCTTGAAAGGCGTAGCGATACTCGCGATTGTCGATACGGTAAATGAAGTTGGCGTGGTCACGGGTCTAGTTCAACCTAATAAAAAATAATCTTTACTGTCATATTACTCTCATACTTTACAGGTAATGTAACAGTGCAAGTGAAAACTTGAACCAGATAAAATATTTTTTCGGTTCACGAATGAAATGTTTATTTGGGTTCCCTGGAGTAATCCAACATTTTTAGCCTGCTCAGTTATCGCTCTAGAACTTTTTCTGGTATCAGTTTATAAAACTTGTGTACTTAGCAAAGCAATTAAAACGCTCGTGTTTTACTGCGCAGGCTTATCTTTTTTTTATTGCTTCTAATGCGTTCTCAAAATAAGGGCAGCCAAGTGCCTGCGCCTTTTCAATGTTATGGCTGAATATCTTTTCCGCATCTTCTTCTTTCTTCATATAGCGAGTAATGTCAGCTTCGCGGATTAAATGCAAGAGCGGGTAGGGGGAACGATTCGTGTAGTTTTCAGCATCGTTAAAATCGCTACCGTCAAACACATAGTCAGGGTGAAAACTCGCGAGTTGATAGGTGCCACTGTATCCCCAGTCATGCAACATATTATCGCCAATAGCTAGCACATCAAGGTACTCTTCAAAATCAGCAAGGCTCGGATTTGTCAGGGCAATTAGTGTGGTAGCGGTGCTCTCATTCTCTTCCAAATGGCGAAGTTCGTCGTATAGAGATTGAATAACGTCCCCTGCATCTCCCGCTATTACTTTGCAACGAATTTGATTTGGCGTTCTTACATAGCGCGCAAAGGGGCAAAAATTGTGTTTTATCACAATATCATCAACCCACTTAAGCGTTGCATCAATTACGTGTTGTCCGCACAACGGAGATGTTGGTTCTGCCATAGAGAAGTTTTTCAATTTAGGTCTGTATTCAAAGAGAGGGGAGTATAAAGCAAAAAGGCAGAAATTTAATTTCTGCCTTTAAAATTTGATTAAGCCTTAGTGCTTTAAGAATGAAACTTAACGTACGCCTCAAGCGTGTTTTCTATCAAACTTGCCACTGTCATAGGACCAACACCGCCAGGTACAGGTGTTATCCAGCCTGCACGCTCTTTGGCTTTTTCAAAATCAACATCGCCTATTAATGAGCCATCATTAAGACGGTTAATGCCCACATCAATCACAATCGCCCCAGGCTTAACCCAGTCGCCAGGTATAAAGTTAGGCTTACCGACAGCTACAACAAGTAAGTCTGCACGCTGAACGTGGCTTTTAAGGTCTTGGGTAAACTTGTGGCAGGTAGTAACAGTACAGCCGGCCAACAATAATTCAAGACTCATAGGGCGGCCCACAATATTCGACGCACCGACAATAACTGCATCCAAACCCTTAACAGGGCGTTTAGTAGACTCGATCATGGTCATGATGCCCTTAGGTGTACATGGTCGTAAAGCGGGAATACGTTGAGCAAGGCGACCAATGTTATAGGGGTGGAAGCCATCGACATCTTTATGCGGGTGAATACGCTCTAACACTTTCTCTGCGTTGAGACCGGCAGGTAGTGGGAGTTGAACCAAAATACCGTCTATCTCTTTATCTTCGTTTAGCTCGTCCACTAAGTTAAGTAAGGTTTCTTCCGTAGTGTCGGAAGGTAGATCGAAAGAGCGAGAAACGAATCCTACTTCTTCACAGGCTTTACGCTTATTTGAAACGTAAACTTGAGAAGCGGCATCACTGCCTACAAGGACAACGGCAAGACCTGGTTGTCTTTTACCTGCTTGGGTAAGTGATTCAACATAGGATGTTACGTGTTGGCGAACTTGCTTGGCAATTAATTTGCCGTCAATAAGATGGGCGGTCATAGTCTTGTACGATTCTTATATGGTTGGGTGGTCAACAAGTGCCCTATATTGTTTCATAAAATAGGGGGAATACTCTAGCAATTATTAGATAGTAGTTAATGGCCGTAAACGGTTTTGTATAAGTTGCACCTAACCAAATAGCACCTGGAACTGAGTAACTGTTCAACACAAAAGTAATAACGAGAGAGCAACAACGTCTAAAAGTAGTTTACGTGATAATAAACAAAGCCCTTTCCTTTAAGCCAGGTTGCTCGGTCCAGGTTGAACCAATAACTTTTCTTGCAATAGCAATATGGCAAACCCGTTTACGGGTTACTACGCGTAATTAAAAGCCGTGAAATATAGGCGGAATTGTACAAAAAAACATGATAATGAGTGCTTTGTGAGCGGTTGGTAATTTTATTTAAAAAAGTGTTTGACGAGGTGGGGGGATGTCAGTAATATTCGCACCCCGTAACGGCACAGAGGCTTACGCATCTTGGTCGATACGACAGTCGGTGAGTGGCGCAGCTTGGTAGCGCACTTGTTTTGGGTACAAGGGGTCGCAGGTTCAAATCCTGTCTCACCGACCACTTTTTGCAGCGAAGATTCGCCAAGCGCCCGTAGCTCAGCTGGATAGAGCAACGGCCTTCTAAGCCGTGGGTCGCAGGTTCGAATCCTGCCGGGCGCGCCATGCGAGTCAGGTAGGTCCTGATAGCAAGGCTGAATTTTTATATCTACACTGCTAGTATAAAGCGTGTAGATTGTGCAACACACCCTATGGTGGGCGTAGCTCAGTTGGTAGAGCCCCGGATTGTGATTCCGGTTGTCGTGGGTTCAAGTCCCATCGTCCACCCCACTTTTTGCGGAAGTGGTGGAATTGGTAGACACGCTGGATTTAGGTTCCAGTGCTTCACGGCGTGAGAGTTCAAGTCTCTCCTTCCGCACCATATTTTCAAGCTTTCTTAAAAGCTTAGATTAAGCATTCCTGTCGGTGAGTGGCGCAGCTTGGTAGCGCACTTGTTTTGGGTACAAGGGGTCGCAGGTTCAAATCCTGTCTCACCGACCATTTATGCTTATTTGACTTAGTAATAGACCGCAGCTCAGCGAATAAATCAAAGAGTGTTGAAGGTTAAGGTCAAATCAGGCTATCGAGCAACAAAGTAAGATCCTGACAGTTCGATAGATGTTTATGTGTTTATCAGTTCGCACGTAAACAAACACAGGATTACTGTGGTGGGCGTAGCTCAGTTGGTAGAGCCCCGGATTGTGATTCCGGTTGTCGTGGGTTCAAGTCCCATCGTCCACCCCACTTCTTGCGGAAGTGGTGGAATTGGTAGACACGCTGGATTTAGGTTCCAGTGCTTCACGGCGTGAGAGTTCAAGTCTCTCCTTCCGCACCATATTTCTAAGCTTAGTTAAGGCTTGGATTTATACATTTCTATCGGTGAGTGGCGCAGCTTGGTAGCGCACTTGTTTTGGGTACAAGGGGTCGCAGGTTCAAATCCTGTCTCACCGACCACTATCTCTTATTCTCTGTTCTTCTATCTTTATTAAATGGCGTATCAGTCTGCCAGTTAAAGTCGTTTTTCAATCTATTTTTCTTACTAGTTTCGCAATTTGTTTAAAATGCGTTCAATTGGTTGTTACAAACTTGTGTTTCCCTCTCGACTCTTGTGGTGTGCGGCTGTATACTACCGCGTCTTTTTTTAACCAGTACGTTTGTTTCAGGTTGGCTTTGTGGCACGATTTTGTGTCCTAACTTTGATTTTATAAACGTCGAATAACGACCTTCTACCCCGGAGTGATATGCAATTAATGCATGACGGGAGAGGGGATTGAGAACAAAACGCCTGTAGAGGCGTATAGTTGAGGTAACATAATGCAAGTTTCAGTCGAGACGACCCAGGGTTTAGAACGCCGTCTTACTATCACCGTTCCATCTGACACGGTTGATTCAGCAGTTAAGTCACGCCTACAGCAGTTGGCAAAAACACAGCGCATCAACGGCTTCCGTCCAGGTAAAGTTCCTGTAAGCGTAATCAAAAAGCGTTTCGGCCAGGCAGTTCGCCAAGAAGTTGCTGGCGATGTTATGCAGCAAAACTTCTACCAAGCAGTCATTCAAGAGAAAATTCAGCCTGCTGGTATGCCAAAGTTTGAACTGACCAAAGACGAAGACGGTCAGGACCTAGAATTTGTAGCATCTTTCGAAGTTTACCCAGAAGTAGAAGTGAAAGGTGTTAGCGATATCGAAATCGAAAAGCCAGTAGTAGAAATTACTGATAAAGATCTTGATAACATGATGGAAACGCTTCAAAAGCAGCACGCATCTTGGAAAGAAGTTAAGCGTAAAGCGAAGAAAGACGACAAAGTTATCATCGACTTCGTTGGCTCTATCGACGGTGAAGAGTTCGAAGGCGGAAAAGCAGAAGATTTCGCACTAGAGCTTGGCAAAGATCGCATGATCCCAGGTTTCGAGAAGCCACTAGTTGGCGCGAAAGCGGGTGAAGAAGTAACTATCGAAGTTACATTCCCAGAAGATTACCATGCTGAAAACCTAAAAGGTAAAGACGCAGTTTTCCAAGCTTCAGTTAAGAAAGTAGAAGGTCTAGACCTTCCAAAAGTTGACGAAGAGTTTGCGAAACTATTCGGTGTTGAAGAAGGTGGCGTTGACGCACTTAAAGCTGAAGTTCGCAAGAACATGCAGCGTGAGCTAGACCAAACGCTTAAAGCACAAGTTAAAGAAGACGTAATTTCTAAACTTGTTGAAGCTAATGAGATTGATATCCCTCAAGCGCTTATCGATCAAGAAGTAAACGCGCTACGCGAGCAAGCGAAGCAACGTTTCAGCCAACAAGGCGGCGGTCAAAATCTTCCAGACCTACCTGCAGAACTGTTTACTGACAATGCTAAGCGTCGCGTTTCTATTGGTCTACTTCTAGGTGAAGTAATCAAAGAAAACGAACTAAAAGCAGACGAAGCTAAAGTTAACGAGATGATCGAAACTGCAGCTTCTGCGTATGAAGATCCACAAGAAGTTGTTGACTACTACAACAACAATCAAGAGCTTATGCAGCAAATGCAAAACGTTGCGCTAGAAGAACAAGCGATTGAGTGGGTTCTTGAGCAAGCAAAAGTTACTGAAGTAACTAAAGCTTTTGACGAGGTTATGAACAAACAGGCGTAAATTTTTACTGTCTGATTGACAATACTTGTCAGCAACTGCTTAAATGCTCGGAGCCTTCCGAGCATTTTTGTTTTTAACGCTAGATAATCAAGGTAGCTATGACTAATACCCCGTTTGACCCAATGAATGCACTTGTTCCTATGGTTGTTGAGCAAACCTCAAAAGGTGAGCGCTCATACGACATTTATTCTCGTCTCTTAAAAGAAAACGTAATTTTCTTAGTAGGGCAAGTTGAAGATCACATGGCCAACCTCATCGTTGCTCAAATGTTGTTCTTAGAAGCTGAAAACCCAGAGAAAGATATTTTCCTATACATCAACTCGCCGGGCGGATCTGTGACTGCTGGTATGGCAATCTATGACACGATGAGATTCATTAAGCCAGACGTGAGCACAGTGTGTATGGGCCAAGCTGCGAGCATGGGCGCATTTCTACTATCTGCAGGAGCAAAAGGTAAGCGTTATTGTCTACCTAACTCTCGCGTTATGATTCACCAACCGCTTGGTGGTTTCCAAGGTCAGGCATCTGATTTTGAAATACATGCGAAAGAAATTCTGTCTATTAAAGAGAAGTTGAATCGCCTAATGGCAGACCATACTGGTCAAGACTATGAAAAAGTCGCGCGCGACACAGACCGTGATAACTTTTTAAGCGCAACTGAGGCAAAAGATTACGGCCTGGTTGACCAAGTTTTAGCAAATCGATCTGACGTAGCCGGAACTAAGTAGTATAGTTATAGATGACCCGAGCCAGTGCATAGCACGAATTTGGTTTTCGGCTCGGGTAAGGCAGAGGCAAAAGTAATGAGTGATAAGCAAAGCGGTGACGGTGATAACAAGCTACTGTACTGTTCGTTTTGTGGCAAAAGCCAACACGAAGTAAGAAAGTTAATAGCAGGCCCGTCGGTATTTATTTGCGACGAGTGTGTTGAGTTATGTAACGATATCATTCGCGAAGAAATTAAGGAAATCGCGCCTAAGCAAAAGCAGGACGCTTTACCTAAACCAACTGAAATTCATGCGCATCTTGACGATTATGTTATCGGCCAAGAACATGCGAAGAAGGTGCTATCAGTAGCGGTTTATAACCACTACAAGCGTTTGCGCAATGGCGATGTTCACGAAGGCGTAGAACTAGGCAAAAGTAATATTCTGTTAATTGGCCCTACAGGTAGTGGTAAAACACTATTAGCAGAAACACTTGCACGTTTACTTGACGTGCCGTTCACAATGGCTGACGCAACCACGCTAACGGAAGCGGGCTACGTGGGTGAAGATGTTGAGAATATTATTCAAAAACTACTTCAGAAGTGTGATTACGACGTTGAGAAAGCGCAGCGCGGTATTGTTTACATTGACGAAATCGACAAAATTTCTCGTAAGTCTGACAATCCATCAATTACCCGTGACGTATCGGGTGAAGGTGTTCAACAAGCTCTTCTTAAGTTGATTGAAGGTACGGTTGCGTCGGTTCCTCCGCAAGGTGGACGTAAGCATCCTCAGCAAGAGTTCTTGCAAGTTGATACTTCTAAAATACTGTTTATCTGTGGTGGTGCATTTGCTGGCCTTGATAAGGTTATCGAGCAGCGCGCACAGAAAGACACAGGTATTGGATTTGGTGCAACGGTTAAGTCGAAAGACAACAGTAAGCAAATCAGCGAGCTGTTTAAACAGGTTGAACCTGAAGACTTGGTGAAATACGGGTTAATTCCAGAATTCATCGGTCGTCTTCCGGTAGTTACCAGCCTTGAAGAGTTAAACGAAGAGGCACTAATTCAAATTCTACGCGAGCCTAAGAATGCAATCACCAAACAATACGGTGCATTGTTCTCAATGGAAGATGTAGAACTTGAATTCCGTGATGATGCGTTAAATGCTATTGCGAAAAAAGCAATGGAACGCAAAACCGGCGCTCGTGGTCTTCGCTCAATTGTAGAAGCCGTTCTACTAGATACCATGTACGACCTTCCTTCTATGGAAGACGTTAGCAAAGTTGTTATCGACGAAACGGTTATTCGTGGTGAATCGAAGCCTATTTTGATTTACGACAGTAATGAGAAAAAGGCGGCGTCTGAATAGACGTTAGCTAGTCATGAAAAAGGTCCTGCGGGACCTTTTTTTGTATGTATCGGTAGATAATGGTTCGTAAGCAATCTTGTGATAACTGACAATAACTAATTCGCTGATACGGTTAATATTTAAGCGGGTAAGAGTGGTAAAGCTATCCTTTCTACTAGAATTTTTAGTTTTGTATTGCCATTCGGTGCAAAATCGATAATGGTTATATTAAGGTCGACAGGCCCCAGAGCAGGGAAGGTAAGGTTAAGGAATTAACACACTTTAATAAGTTTCGATTGAACTTTGCTCTTGCATCCCCATATAAAAATGACATTTCAAACTAATTGAGAACAAGTATGACAGTTGAGCGTGAAAATCGCATTGAAATTCCTGTGCTTGCCTTGCGGGACGTGGTTGTTTACCCGCATATGGTCATACCCCTATTTGTTGGGCGTGAGAAATCAATCCGTTGCCTAGAAGCGGCAATGGATAATGACAAACAAATTTTTCTAGTAGCACAAAAAGACGCGGGCGTTGATGAGCCTGAAGCAGACGATATTTACACTGTAGGTACCATTGCTACTATTCTGCAGCTTTTAAAGCTTCCTGACGGTACTGTAAAGGTACTTGTAGAAGGTAGCGTACGTGGTGAAATTGAAAGCTATAAACAGTCAGACCCTTTCTTTGTCGCTAACGTTGATAAGTTAGAAGATGAAGGCATTGATGAGAGTGAGCAAGAAGTCTTGATTCGCTCTGCAGTGTCGCAGTTTGAAGGCTATGTGAAACTGAATAAAAAAATCCCACCAGAAGTGCTGACTTCACTTAATGGGATTGAAGATGCGGCGCGCCTAGCAGATACCATGGCTGCGCACATGCCTCTTAAGCTTACTGAGAAGCAAAAAGTGCTAGAAATGCAGGGTGTTAATGAGCGCCTTGAGTACTTGATGGCGCTAATGGAAGGTGAAATTGATTTGCTGCAGGTGGAAAAGAAAATTCGCACCCGCGTTAAAAAGCAAATGGAAAAAAGCCAGCGCGAATATTATTTGAATGAGCAGATGAAAGCCATTCAAAAAGAACTGGGTGAGTTAGACGATGCACCTGACGAGTTCGAGGCGCTATCTAAGAAAATCGCTGACGCGAAAATGCCTAAAGAAGCAGAAGATAAAGCGAAAGCTGAACTTCAAAAGCTTAAAATGATGTCACCGATGTCAGCAGAAGCTACTGTGCTTCGAAGCTACATTGAATGGCTTACAAATGTTCCGTGGAATAAGCGTTCGCCAGTAAAGAAAGATCTTTCACGGGCTGAAGGCGTGCTTAACGAAGACCACTACGGTCTTGAAAAAGTAAAAGAACGTATTCTTGAGTACTTGGCGGTTCAACAGCGCGTTAAGAAGCTTAAAGGCCCGATTCTATGTCTTGTTGGGCCTCCTGGTGTGGGTAAAACTTCGCTTGGCCAATCTATCGCAAAAGCGACGGGACGTAAGTATGTACGTATGGCCCTAGGCGGCGTGCGAGACGAGGCCGAAATACGTGGTCACCGTCGTACTTACATTGGTTCATTGCCAGGTAAGCTCGTACAAAAAATGGCGAAAGTAGGGGTTAAAAACCCGCTGTTCCTACTTGATGAAATCGACAAGATGTCATCAGACATGCGAGGTGACCCTGCGTCAGCCTTGCTAGAGGTACTAGACCCTGAGCAGAACAACAGCTTCAGCGACCATTATTTAGAAGTGGATTACGATCTATCTGACGTGATGTTCGTCGCAACCTCTAACAGCATGAATATTCCTGGTCCCTTGCTTGACCGTATGGAAGTTATTCGCCTATCTGGCTACACGGAAGATGAAAAGCTTAATATTGCGAAGAACCACTTAATTGGTAAGCAAATGGAGCGCAATGGTCTTAAAGCGAAAGAACTTGAGATTACAGACTCTGCTGTCATTGGCATGATTCGTTACTACACGCGCGAAGCGGGTGTTAGAAGCTTAGAGCGTGAAGTGTCAAAGGTATGCCGCAAAGCGGTTAAAGATATTTTACTTACGAAGAGCAAAGACAAGGTCATTGTTACTCAAGATAATCTTAAAGATTATCTTGGCGTTCAGCGCTTTGACTACGGTAAAGCCGACAAAGACAATCAAATCGGTCAAGTTACTGGTTTAGCTTGGACTCAAGTCGGTGGCGACTTACTAACTATCGAAACCACATCGGTTCCAGGTAAAGGCAAAATGACGTCCACAGGCTCTTTGGGCGATGTCATGCAGGAGTCAATCAAAGCTGCGAT
>JAXHTT010000014.1:0-46223 GCA_034190055.1 Pseudomonadota bacterium
AAAACGAGTTATCGATATTGAGGCTCGTGCAATTACCGATTTAGCACAACGACTAGACGACAGCTTTATCGATGCTTGTAACATGCTTTACAACTGCTTGGGTAAAGTTGTCGTTTGCGGCATGGGCAAGTCGGGGCATGTTGGAAACAAAATAGCTGCAACCCTTGCAAGTACTGGTACTCCAGCGTTTTTCATGCACCCTGGCGAAGCTAATCACGGTGACTTGGGCATGTTAAGCAAAAACGACGTGCTTTTAGCTATTTCTAATTCTGGTGAAACCAGCGAGTTAATAAATCTGCTGCCCGTGGTAAAACGGCTGGGTGTTAACGTGATAGCAATGACCAACAGTGAATCAAGCACACTAGGTCAACATGCTGATGTGGTGTTAAATATAAGCGTGGAACAAGAAGCCTGCTCCCTCGGTCTGGCCCCCACAAGCAGTACAACCGCTACGCTGGTAATGGGCGACGCCCTAGCTGTAGCGTTGTTGGACAAAAAAGGTTTTACCTCTGATGATTTTGCGTTGTCACATCCGGGAGGCTCGTTAGGTAGAAAACTCTTGCTAAAAGTAAGCGACATTATGCTTACGGGCGATGACATACCGCTTACCAGTAACGGAGCAACAGTGGCGCAGGCACTGCTTGAAATATCCCGCAAAGGGCTCGGTATGACCGGTATTGTCGATGAGTTTGGCAAGCTAACCGGCGTTTTTACCGACGGAGATTTAAGACGAATTCTAGATGCCCGGGTCGATTTACATGACGCTAAAGTCAGTGACGTGATGACAATAGGCGGAAAAACCACAACACCAAACCAACTGGCTGTTGAAGCACTGAACGTAATGGAAAGCTTTAAAATTAGTGCGTTAATGGTGCTTGACGATGAGCACACTCCGGTTGGCGCATTTAATATGCACATGCTGCTAAAAGCGGGAGTTTTATAAATGGAAACCACGCCAACCCAAACGCTTTACACCATCATGCCATCGGTGTTATTCGATGCATTGTCAAACATCAAACTGCTGGTGTGTGACGTAGATGGGGTGTTTTCTGATGGCCGTATTTACCTAGGCAACGACGGTGAAGAATTAAAGGCATTCCACACCCGAGATGGCTATGGAGTTAAAGCGCTTGTTAGCCACGGCATTAATGTTGCCGTTATTACCGGCAGGCGCTCAGCCATCGTCGAAAACAGAATGAAAGCATTAAATGTAGCTCACATTATTCAAGGTGAAGAGAACAAGTTTGATGCATTGAAACATTTAATGAACAAGCTTGAGCTAGCGCCCGAAAATATCGCTGTTGTTGGTGATGATATGCCCGACACTGGTATGTACGAACTTGCCGAAGTGAAAATAGCGGTGGCAGATGCTCATCCCTATGTCAAAAATCAAGCTAACTGGATCACTACTTTGCCCGGCGGATTTGGCGCGGTTCGAGAAATATCTGACACACTATTACAAGCTAAAGGAATTGAAAACGGTATTTTTGGGGCCAGCGTATGAACGCATTCGGCTTTAACCGCCTTGGGTTGAGTATTTCTGCGCTTTTTATTCTCGCCATGCTGATGTATATCCCAACATGGATGGAAGAGGAACCTGTGCTAACCAGCTCAGAAGGGCTCGATGCCCTCAAGCCAGCCTATAAAGCAAAAAACTTAACCACAACCTTGTATAATAGTGAAGGTCAGCTGAATCACAAAGTGTTTGCCTCCTCAATGGAGCATTATGACCAGTTGGGCTTTGTTTCTTTTGAGCAACCCAGCTATACATTGTACAGCAGCGATGCAGATTCCCCATGGGTGGTAACTGCATTAGAAGGAACACTTTACAATAACGAGCTTATTCAGCTAGAAAATAAGGTCAATATTGAGAACCAAAGCCAGGATGACTTTGTCAAAACAATCACCACTGAATATATTCAAATTAATTTAGACAGTAAACAAATGACGTCAGACCAACCAGTAGAGATACGTGGCATGCAGTACGTTATTCAAAGCAATGGATTTAACGCAAACCTGCGTACACAAAAATATGAGCTTATTGACCATGTACATACAACGTATTCTCCTAGCAACTAGCGCTATATTTGTCTTATGCGCCGGCCCAGTGCTTGCCAACGAAAAGGACTTTAGCCTTCCTATCGAGATTGGCTCGAACTCTCAGTTTATAGATGGGAAAAATAAAACTGCTTTGTACAAAGACAATGTACTTATTACCCAAGGCTCTTTAGTTATTGAAGCTGACGAAGTGGAAGTTATTGCCTCTGGAGGCAGTGGTCGTGAGATTTTTGTCGCACGAGGTAAACCTGCTAGCTACTCGCAAAAACTAGAAGATGGAAATCCAGTATCGGCACAAGCTAACGAGATTCGTTACGAGGTTGCAAAGCGCACTATTTCACTGAGCGGCAACGCTGAATTACGGCAAGATAGCAGCCAAGTAAAGGGCGATAACATTACCTTTGACATGATAACTGAACAGTTATTAGCAACTGGCGGCAATCAAGAAGATGGAAAAGGTCGCGTTACCACGGTATTTACGCCAGAGTCTATTAGAAAAGTCAAAAAAGACGATTCGAATAGTGATGATGGCAGTGATAATGACACAGACAAAAGCAAAGACGGTAAAGGCAAGCAACAGTAATGGCTACTCTTAGTGCAAAAAACCTTGCTAAGGCATACAAATCCCGCCAAGTTGTGATTGATGTTAGTCTGTCAGTTTCTACAGGGCAGATTGTTGGGCTGTTAGGCCCAAATGGCGCGGGAAAAACGACAACGTTTTATATGATTGTCGGTCTGGTGCCGTCAGACAAAGGGCAGATATTAATAGACGATAAAGAATTAACGCATCAGCCCATGCACGAACGCGCTCGCGGTGGAATTGGTTATTTACCCCAAGAAGCGTCTATATTTAGAAAACTGACTGTGCATGAAAATATCATGGCTATTTTGCAAACCCGAAAGGATTTGAACTCTCAGCAACAGGAAGAAGAAGCCGACGCACTACTTGATGAATTCAATATCAACCATATACGTAATAGTGTGGGTATGAGCCTTTCCGGTGGAGAACGTCGCAGGGTAGAAATAGCGAGAGCACTTGCGGCTAAACCCGAATTTATTTTGCTCGATGAGCCCTTTGCTGGTGTTGATCCAATATCAGTTAATGATATAAAGAAGATAATACAGCATCTGCGAGATAGGGGTATTGGTATCCTTATCACGGACCATAACGTACGCGAAACATTGGACGTTTGCGAAAAAGCGTACATTGTGAGTCATGGCGAGCTTATTGCGCAAGGAACTGCGGAACAGGTTTTAAGTAATCAAAAAGTAAGGGACGTATACCTAGGCGAACAATTCAGGCTATAGTTAGTGTAACCGAATTGTCATTTTTCAGTTTCGCTCTGGTATATTTAATTTAGAGCATTTAAATAAGACGTAGATGAAACCATCTTTACAGCTAAAATTTAGCCAACAACTTACCATGACACCTCAGCTGCAGCAGGCCATTAAGCTGCTGCAGCTTTCTACGCTTGATCTCCAGCAAGAGATTCAAGAAGCGCTCGACTCTAATCCGCTTTTAGAAGTGGAAGAAGGTAGCGACGAGCCACAAGTAGAAAAGAACAATGTCGATAGTGACGATAGCGCTGCTGAAGCGACAGCTTCTGCATCAAGCGACACGCTAGAAGCAGGAGATGCACTGGAGAAGAACGACCTTCCCGATGAGCTGCCTATCGACAGCACCTGGGACGAATACTACTCCGCCTCTTCTGCGCCTGCGCCTGGCCCGTCTAATGATGACGAACAAATCTTCCAAGGTGAAACTACCGAAGACATCCAAGAGCATTTGCTTTGGCAAATGCGCCTGACTCATTTTTCAGATACTGACCGTGCTATTGCTACAGCAATCATCGATTCGATTGACGAATCAGGTTATTTGACCGTTACTCTTGACGATATCTTAGAAGCGGTTAATGACGATGACTTAGAAGAGCCTATCGAAATGGACGAAATAGAATGTGTGCTTAAGCGCATTCAAATGTTCGACCCCATAGGTTCAGGCTCTCGTACACCTCAAGAGTGCCTTATGGTGCAATTGCGCCAGTTCTCAGAAGACACCCCTTGGCTTACTGAAGCGAAGCAGCTTATCGAAGAATATTCGGACTTACTGAGCAGTAAAGACTACCGCACGCTTATGCGTAAGAGCCGATTGAAAGAGGATCAGCTACGCGAAGCAATGCGTTTACTTCAAACCTTGAATCCTCGTCCAGGTAGTGCTTTAGTTACTAAAGAGCCTGAGTACGTCATACCTGATGTTTCAGTAACTAAGAAAAATGGCCGTTGGGTGGTTGAGCTGAACCCTGACAGCCTGCCTAAACTAAGCGTAAACCAACAGTATGCTGCGATGAGTCGCCGTGCTAAGAACAGTAGCGATTCACAATTCATACGCTCGCACATGCAAGAGGCTAAGTGGTTCATAAAGAGCCTAGAATCTCGTAACGATACCTTGATGAAGGTTGCAAATTGCATTGTGCAGCAACAAATGGGCTTTTTTGAGCACGGTCCGGAAATGATGAAACCAATGGTGCTAAATGATGTCGCAGAAATGGTAGATATGCACGAATCCACTATTTCACGTGTGACAACGCAAAAATACATGCATACGCCCCGTGGTATCTTCGAGCTGAAGTATTTCTTTTCAAGCCACGTTGCAACCGAGTCAGGTGGTGAGTGTTCATCTACAGCGATTCGTGCATTGATCAAGAAGTTAGTGGCTGCGGAAAATCCTAGCAAGCCGCTAAGTGATAGCAAGATTGCTTCGTTGTTGGCCGAGCAAGGCATAAAAGTCGCTCGGCGAACAGTAGCAAAATACCGGGAATCGTTATCGATCCCGCCGTCGAACCAACGCAAAAGCCTTATCTAACCGGGCTTAATAATATAAGGAAGACGAAATATGCAAATCAACCTTACTGGTCATCATGTCGAAATCACCGACTCTTTGCGTAATTATGTCGATACGAAGTTCAGCAAACTTGAACGTCACTTTGATCACATTTCTAATGTGCATGTCATCCTGAACGTTGAAAAATTAAATCAAAAAGCTGAAGCGACTGTTCATTTAAGTGGCGCTGAAGTATTCGCATCCTCAGAAAATACCGACATGTATGCGGCGATTGACAGCATGGTTGATAAACTCGACCGGCAGGTAATCAAGCATAAGGAAAAACTGAAAAAACATTAGTAGTTAATTAAGCATGGATATACAAGCCATCGTAAGTCTGGACCGCACCGAGTGTGCGGTTCAGTGTAATAGTAAAAAGCGAATTCTTGAGATCATCGCTGATATCGCTGCCAAGCATAACGATAACATCGACCAGGCAACGGTTCTAAATAGCTTGATGGCTCGAGAACGTATGGGTAGTACGGGTATTGGTAACGGCATAGCGCTGCCCCACGGCCGCCTCGCTGGCCTTGAGAAGGTAATAGCAATTGTTGTAACAAGCACACCAGCTATCAACTTTGATGCCCTAGATGAAAAGCCCGTAGACATATTTTTTGCGCTACTCGTTCCCGAAGAGCAAACCGAAGGACACCTTCAAACACTGGCTACCGTAGCCGGTAAGCTCAGTGACAAAGAAACAATTAAAACAATACGCCGCGCAACAACCAGCGACGAGATTATTTCTGCATTAAGTTAAACAATAAGCGCTTATACATTATAGTCAGGCGCTTAAATCAACAACGCGTATGTGATGAAACCAGAATATAAGGGAGAGTTTAGGTGAAGCTGATCATAATCAGTGGTCGTTCAGGGTCTGGTAAGTCTGTCGCACTTCGCGCATTAGAAGACTTAGGTTATTACTGTGTTGATAATATCCCAGTTAATTTGCTTCCTACCCTTACCCATACCGTTGTTGATGAATACGATCAAGTTGCGGTAAGTATTGACGTAAGAAACTTACCCAAAAATCCTGATGATTTGGTAGAGATTCTAGACTACCTGCCTTCTTCTTGGTCGATGACTATAGTTTACATTGACGCAAGCGATGATGTACTGGTTAAGCGGTTTAGCGAAACGCGCCGTCTTCACCCTTTAGCCAAGCTAAATAAGTCTCTCTCAGAAGCTATTAGAGCAGAGTCTGCGCTGCTCGCTCCTATTACTGAACGCGCTGATTTATACTTAGATACAGACAAGCTAACAATACACCAACTCGCCGAGCTGATCCGAGAACGTATCCTAGGTAAAAAGAGCTCTCGCCTTGTACTGGTGTTTGAGTCATTTGGCTTTAAACATGGCATTCCTAAAGACGCAGATTATGTTTTTGATGCGCGCTTCCTTCCCAACCCTCATTGGGAACCTGACCTTAGACACCTTACTGGGTTAGATGCCCCCGTGGAGGTATTTTTAGGCTCACAACCTGTAGTAACCAAATTTATCTGGCAGATACAGAACTTAATGACCACATGGCTTCCTCACCTAGAGCGCAACAATAGAAGCTATGTAACGGTAGCGATTGGTTGCACTGGCGGCCAGCACCGCTCTGTCTATATTGCCCAAACCTTGTCGAAAACCTTCAGTGAAATACATCCTGATGTGCAAATTCGCCACAGAGAGCTTAACCAGTAATGACTATCAAAAAAACGCTTACTATCGTTAATAAACTAGGTTTACACGCTAGAGCAGCCACGCAATTGGTTAAGCTTGCTAATCAATTTGATGCCAAAATCATTTTGAAAAAAGGTGATAAAGAAGCCGATGCAAGTAGCGTTTTAGGCTTGATGATGCTGGAAAGTCATCAGGGCGAACAGGTCGATGTTATTGTCGATGGTGATGACGCGGTCGATGCACTTGCTGCCATCGAGGAGCTAATTGAAGGCAGATTTAACGAAGACGAATAGTCTCAACACGCCTCACTCTTGACGAATTAATCAACAGCTAACTTAGTGATTCCAAATTCTTGCGTAAAAGCCACGCAATTATCATGACAGACTTAATATAATTGCGATATTCTACGCACACTTAGGCTAAAACAGTCTCTATTTTTCCATCTCAGCATAGTAGGAATAACGCCTTATGGCAGAAGCGCTTGTTTCTAAATACGTACAAACCCAATTACGTGCACTCAACGCAGCGTTAATAAACGGTCAGTTTGTCTCTGTACGTAAGCTTCTGCTTGAGCTTCCTCCTTCAGACGTTGCGCATATTCTTGAATCTAGTCCAAGCAGGACCCGTGATGAGTTGTGGGAGTTAATTGATAGCGATTTTCACGGTGACATTTTAGAAGAACTGTCTGACGATGTTCGAAACGGTATTATAACAAAGATGCTTCCCGCCAATGTGGTTGACGCACTTGAAGAGATGGATACCGATGACTTAGCAGAAACGCTAAGCAGCCTTCCTGAACCTGTGTTAGCAGACATTCTCGACTCAATGGATGCTCAGGATCGCGTGCGTGCAGAGCAAGCACTGTCTTATGGTGAGGAAACCGCTGGTTTCATCATGAACACCGATACCATTACCTTGCGTCCTGACGTTACCATTGATGTGGTTCTACGCTACATTCGTTTAAAAGGTGAGTTGCCGGAAAATACAGATACTTTTTATGTGGTAAATAGAACCGATAACCTTGTTGGCATTGTTCCTGTCACCCGACTACTCACCGCAGATACCGACGAAAAAGTGTCTGATGTCATGGACGAAGAATCGGAAGCCATACCGGTGCACATGCCTGACGATGAAGTGGCTAGCCTATTTGAGCGTTACAACTGGCTTTCGGCACCGGTAGTTGATGAAAACAATCGTCTAGTAGGACGAATTACCATCGACGATGTAGTTGATATCATTCGTGAAGACGCTGAGCACTCTATGATGAGTATGGCCGGTCTCGATGATGATGAAGATACCTTTGCACCTGTTATGCAAAGTACTAAACGTCGTTCCGTATGGCTGGCCGTTAACCTTGTCACTGCGCTAATGGCTGCGATGGTAAGCGATTTATTCGAAGCCACGTTAAGTCAACTTGCCGTGTTAGCTATCTTAAATACCATAGTACCGAGCATGGGCGGCGTTGCCGGTAACCAAACCCTAACGCTTGTTATCCGCGGTATGGCGCTCGGACATGTTAATGCCAGTAACTCTCGCTGGCTTATTAGTAAAGAAATCTCTATTGGCTTTTTAAATGGTGCCATTTGGGCGGTGCTTATTGCCTCTGTCATCGCCCTCTGGAAGCAGGACTACATGCTGGGTGTTATTATTGCCTTTGCGATGATGGTAAACATGATTGCGGCGGCGCTTGCGGGCGCAACACTCCCCATGATCATGAAGCGTCTAAAAATAGACCCTGCGCTTGCCGGTAGCGTTATACTCACCACTATCACTGACGTAGTTGGTATTTTTGCTTTCTTAGGCACGGCGACCCTGTTTTTAATTTAAGTATATTGGCTCTACTGCAATTAAATAGGGTGTAATTTGTGTCTGCATCATTTTGCATGTGCGCTAGGGGCTTTTTCAAGCTAAGGGCTTCTTTAAGCGCTAAGGGCTTCTTTAAGCGCTAAGGGCTTCTTTAAGCGCTAAGGGCTTTGGCGATATAACCATGAATATTAAGCTTGTACCCTACTCCCCAAACGGTTTGTACTAGCTGGCCACCATTTTTAATACTGTTAACTTTATCAAGTTTAGTGCGCAGTCTGTTGATATGGGTGTTTACCGTGTGTTCATAGCCTTCATGGTTATACCCCCACACCTCACTAAGTAGCTGATTGCGAGAAAACACCTGATTAGGGTGGCGACAGAAATAATTCAACAAGGTAAATTCTCGTGCCGTTAGTGCTAGCACTTGCCCGTTTATTGTCACGCTGTGATACCTTTGGTCTACTTGAAGTGGGCCTATTTCAATGCGCTCGTCGCCACTATCTACAACTCTCGAGCTATCTAAATTTGGCATACTTCTGCGCATGTGAGAGCGAATTCGCGCTGAAAACATCCGCTCATCGTAAGGTCCAGAAACATAATCATCTACCCCGGCTTCATAGTAGTTAGCTTCATCGACCCCTTCGTCTCCTTCACTTGGTGTGGTCACATCGCTTTCAACAGCAACAACCCAACTTTCAGGGTTGCTATCAACTAAGCTCTTTATACGCTGTAAGCACGTAATGCATCGATGTGATTCGACAATGATGAGAGAATAGCGCTGCGCTTTTAGCAGTGATTCTGCTGATTGAAAGTTAGAGACTGCATCGTGTAGAAAGCTATGCTTACTTAAGCAATGCGATATATATTGTTGAAACTTATTTCCGCTGTAGATGATAAGGATCATATCTCGCTCCTATTTTGCCGATAAACAACAAGACCAGCGTGTTTAAGTTTTTATTTCACATAAACAACAATTTTCTATTGAAAAATTAGAACTGAAAATTTCTAACAAAATTGTTATTTATCGAGACAAATCTGTGTGCTTTTTGTGATATTTCCGTGATGAATTAAGAATTTTAGTGCCCTAAATTTTTATGCGAATTAAGTCATAAATAAGGACAACAAAATGAAATTCTCTAAACTTGCTAGCGCAACCCTACTGTCGCTCGCATCTATATCAGCAAGCCAAGCCGTTACTCTAGAGCTCGAAATTACTAATTTAACCCAAGCGCAAAGCTTTACTCCCCGCTTGGTTGTTGCACACGATGAAACCGTAGACGCTTTTGAAGTCGGTCAGCCAGCATCCTCAGCATTAGCTTGGCTTGCTGAAGCAGGTGTGATTGACGACGAACAAAACGCAGACTCTAGCGGCGCAAACTTTGAAGCACTTTTAGGTCCTGTTGATACCGACAATGGCTCAAATACATGGCATCGTTTTGGTGGTCTTCTTGCGCCAAAAGCAACGCTTAGTTACGAATTTAATACTATGGACAAGCCTTACCTTTCACTCTTGTCTATGTTGATACCTACTAACGATGCTTTTGTTGGTATGGACAGCGTTGAAATTCCCACAGAACCGGGCACTTACACGTATTATCTCAATGCATACGACGCAGGTACAGAGTTAAACGATGAGCTAAATAGTGCTCGTACTGACGTCGTTGAAGCCGGAACCGGAAATGCGCTAGGGGGTTATGGCGTACCGGGCGTTGCAGGTGGTGGTGCGCCAACCCGTATTGTTGATTTAGGTACCGGCGGCACAGGCGTGGGAGCACAGGTAGTTAATGGTGAAATAGAAGATGGTGAAGATGGTCCGGTACACATTCACCGCAATGCGCTTGGTGACACCGACAGTGCTTCAGGTGCAAGTGATTTAGATTCAACTGTACACCGTTGGTTAAACCCCGTTGCACGTGTTGTTATAACAGTTCCTGCATCTTAAGGAGCCATTACGATGACTAATCCAATAGTAAAACTCAGTACGTTATTAATGCTATCCGCTCTTTTAGCGGCGTGCGGCGACGATGGTGATACAGGACCTCGGGGGCCAGCGGGTCCTCAAGGTGAAGCTGGAGTCGACGGTCAAGATGGTGCCGATGGTGAAGACGGCCAAGACGGTTCGGACGGCCAAGACGGTATCAACGGTAATTCTGCAGTTTACACGGTTCAAATTACTAATTTGACCTATTCCCAACCCTTTGCACCTGCAGCTGTCATCTTGCATGAACCAGGCTTTTATTCTTTTGAAGAAGGCTCACCTGCCAGTATGGGCATTGAAATCATGGCTGAAGGCGGTGATCCGTCGATGGTAATCAGTGAAGCAACAGAATCTACTGACTTTTTAGATGCGCTAAGTTCAGAGGGAATACTGGGCCCACGCTCAATGGGTACAGAATTAACATTAGTCGTACCTGAGTTAGATGCGGACGACCTGCGCCTTACGGTTACGACCATGTTGGTTAATACCAACGATGCGTTTACTGGCTTAAATGCAGCTAACGTAAGTAACATGGCAGTGGGTGATGCGAAAACATTTATGACAGTGACCTGGGACGCCGGTACAGAGGCCAACATAGAAACAGCAGCAACCATGCCTGGCCCCGCCGCAGGAGCAGCAGGTGGTGGTGGAGAAGCCGCAGGTTATGATGTAGTAAGGGACGACCTCGCAGATGCAGTAAGGCTTCATCAAGGTGTGGTCACTAGCGCAAACGCGAATGACCCAAGCCGTGAAGGATTGTCAACGTCTGTACTAACCGAAGCCCATCGCTTTGATTTTCCGACAAGTCGTATTGTGATAACGCGAACTCGTTAATAGATCTTTAGAGAATCAGCGACTTTAGCGCCCTATTACCTATAAGTAATGGGGTGTTTTCGTATCTATCAGGACAAAAGTTTTGTAGTCAGAAACTTAATTGCGAGAGGTAATAGATAAGCTTCGAGTTGAGAAGTAACACAATAGATAGGGTGAGTGTAAAGATAATAGCTGGCTTTGCTTTAGCGAATAGCTTTGCAAAACCAGACTACGTCAATACACTGAAAGTTTTTAGATAGCGGCCATGCAAATGGCGCAGTTAGCTACTTAATAACCTTTAGGCTAGGCTTGCCCTTTTTAGGGGGAACAGGCGCATCTTGAACATCGCTAGAATCAGCGTCTTCCAGCGGCGTTGGTCCGCTCGGTTGAGACACATCTTCAGGTTTTTCAGTGCGCTCTTGCTGTGCGCGAGCAATATCTTCTTCAGTGGCAAATACCGTACCGGCACCGTTTTCCCTTGCGTAAATAGCCATTACCGCTTCACAAGGCATACTTAATCTTCTTGGTTGCCCAGAGAAGCGCGCTTGAAACGATAGGCCGTCTAAGTCAAGAGAGAAGTTAACACAAGCACTTGGCGACACGTTTAAAACGATTTGACCGTCTTTAACGAACTCCTGCGGCACTTCAACTAATTCATTAGTTGCATCAACCACAATGTACGGCGTTAAATCGTTATCAACAATCCACTCATAAAAAGCCCTAAGCAAATAGGGCTGGTTTGACGTCATAGATGTCATAGCGGATTGTGGATCTCACGCTCTTGGTCAGTCAAAGACGCTTTAAATGAGCTGCGCGAGAAAATGCGGTTCATATACGCGTTAATCTCTTTGCTGCCAGCGCCATTTAACTCGATACCTAGCGCAGGAAGACGCCATAGTAGCGGAGCAAGATAGCAATCAACTAAACTGAATTCTTCACTCATGAAGTAAGGCATTTCACCAAACACAGGCGATAAAGAAAGAAGCGCTTCACGCAGTTCATTGCGTGCTGCTTCAACATCACCTTCGCCACGGAAGATACGGGCAGCAAGCGAGTACCAGTCTTGCTCAATGCGGTGCATCATAAGGCGACTTTGACCACGTGATACAGGGTAAACCGGCATAAGTGGTGGATGAGGGAAGCGCTCATCAAGGTATTCCATGATGATGTGCGACTTGTAAAGTACAAGCTCGCGATCAACTAGAGTTGGAACAGTACCGTAAGGGTTTAGCTCCAACAGATCTTCAGACAGGTTGCTAGGATCTGTGTAGCTGATTTCAACACCCACACCTTTTTCTGCCAACACAATACGCACCTGGTGGCTATAAATATCAATTGTGTCAGAGAACAACGTCATAATAGAACGTTTATTCGCGGCTACGGCCATTCAATTTCCTCCGTCGAGAAACAAGTTTACGCTTACAAACAGTAAGCTTATTACGTTAACTCGTGCTACCTGAACACTCTATATAAAAGGGTTTTCAGGTAGCACGAGTAAATACCAAAAAAGGGGGCGAGAAGCCCCCTTTTCATATTATACATAAATCTGTGCGATTAGTGCACTTCTCGCCAGTATTCTTTCTTAAGTAAGTAAACAAATACAAACAATACTGCGATAAAGATTAGTACCCACTTACCGATTTTGTGAGATTCAAGTTTTGAAGGCTCACCCGTGTACTCTAGGAAGTTCACGATATCGGCAACAGCTTGGTCATACTCGTCAGGAGACATTGCGCCAGTACCATCTGACTTTATGCCTACATAACGCTTAACCATCTCTCCATCAACCATTTGCTCTTCATAAGTGCGCGTTGGCGTACCTTGAAGTGGTTGAAGTACGTGTGGCATACCCACTTCTGGGAATACTGTGTTGTTCACACCAAACGGGCGGCTTTCGTCAACGTAGAAAGAACGCAGGTAAGTGTAAATCCAATCTTCACCACGAACACGCGCTACTAGCGTTAAATCTGGTGGAGCAGCACCGAACCAGCCAGCAGCGGCTTCCTCAGGCATTGCACGAGTGATGTAGTCAGACACTTTCTCACCAGTGAACTGCAGGTATTCTTGACCTAGTTCGTCAGGAATACCCAAGTCTTGGAATGAACGCTGATAGCGCTGATACTTCATCGAGTGACAGCCTAAGCAGTAGTTCATGAACAACTGTGCACCGCGCTGTAAAGACGCCTTATCGGTTAAATCGATAGGCGCTTTATCAAGGTGTACGTTTCCGCCTGCCGCAAGCGCTACGCCAGGTAGGAAGAAGGCTAAAAAGCACATCATTTTTTTCATTTAGAAATCCTCTCTGGCACAGGTTTAGTGTTTTCGTTTTTGCTGTACAAGAACAAAGCAATGAAGAAACCGAAGTACATTACTGTAGCAACTTGCGAAGCAATGATTTTCCAGTTTTCTTGCGGTGTACCACCTAGGTAGCCTAGGAAGATAAACACAATAGCGAACACGATAAGGTTTACTTTGTGTAGACCACAACGATAACGCCATGACTTAACGCGACCACGGTCAACCCAAGGCAGAGCGAATAGCGCAGCGATTGCACCAAACATCGCAAGTACACCGAACAACTTATCAGGTACGGCTTTCAAAATTGCGTAGAACGGCGTGAAGTACCACACTGGGAAGATATGCTCAGGTGTTTTCAGCGGGTTAGCAATTTCAAAGTTAGGGTGCTCTAGGAATTTACCGCCCATTTCAGGGGCAAAGAACAACACATAAGTAAATAGCGCTAAGAAAATACAGAATGCCACAAGGTCTTTAAGCACGATGTGCGGGAAGAACGGTAATACGTCATCAGCGATGTCGTACTTGCTTGTGTAGTATTCGTGGATTTCATATTTAGTTTTTTCAGACTCTGGCAGTGAGCCTTTCTTGTGCTTGATAGCGATACCATCAGGGTTGTTAGAACCCACTTCGTGAAGTGCAATAATGTGAAGGAACACAAGAATAACGATAACCAACGGCAACGCAATAACGTGTAATGCGAAGAAGCGGTTTAGTGTTGCGCCAGAAATAACATAGTCACCTTGTAACCATACAACAAGATCTGGACCTACAACAGGAATAGCACCAAATAGCGATACGATTACCTGCGCCCCCCAGTAAGACATTTGTCCCCAAGGAAGAACGTAACCCATGAAAGCTTCTGCCATAAGCGCTAGGTAAATAAACATACCAAACACCCATAGAAGCTCACGAGGCTTCTGGTAAGAGCCGTAAATCATGCCGCGGAACATATGCATGTATACAACAATAAAGAACGCTGACGCGCCAGTACTATGCATGTAGCGGATGATCCAACCGTAGTCGATCTCACGCATGATGTATTCAACAGAGGCGAAGGCACCTTCAGATGATGGAACGAAGTTCATGGTCAACCAAATACCAGTAACAATTTGGTTTACCAAAACGATAGTAGCTAGGAAACCGAACACGTACCAAAAGTTCATGTTCTTTGGAGCAGGATATTGAAGAGCGTGCATATTCGCAACGCGCATCATTGGGATGCGTTCTTCAATCCAACCTAGGAAAGCATTCATGTTAAGCAACCTCCGCTTCTGAGCCGATGATAACCGTAGTGTCATCAACGAACTGATAAGGCGGCACAACTAGGTTTAATGGTGCCGGTACGTTTTGGAATACGCGTCCTGCCATATCAAACTTAGAACCGTGGCACGGGCAGAAGAAGCCGTCTGGCACGCCTTCAACGATTTCTTCAAACGCGCCGTCTTTAAGATGCTGTGGAGAGCAACCAAGGTGCGTACATATACCCACTAGAATCAGGTATTCTTCTTTCATCGAACGGAAACGATTTTGAGCAAAAGTAGGTTGCTGCTCAGCTTCAGAGTTAGGATCTTTCAGCTTATCTTCGTGCGTGCCTAGTTCTTCAAGAATTTCAGGCGTACGACGTACAATCCATACAGGCTTGCTTCGCCACATTACACGTACTAATTGTCCAGGCTCAATCCCGCTGATATCTACTTCAACGTCAGCACCGGCTGCTTTCGCTTTGGCGCTTGGATTCCAGGACGCAATAAAAGGCACAGCAGCACCAACGACACCTACACCACCAACTACCGACGTGGCAACGGTCAAGAACCGACGACGAGTGTTGTTTTCTGGCTGGTTTTCATTGTGTGCAGATTCTGTTGCATCTACAGATACATTGCTCATCCACATTTCTCCAGGTTTGGATAATTATGATGTGTAACCCAAGCTTATACTGGTTTTATCACGCTTGCGTCATGCATCATATGGCTTGTCATGACAGCAACGTAACAGCAAAAATTTACTGGTTTACGAGGTCACGAAAGTTTTCAAAATTTTCGACCGCAAATGATAAAAGAAAAGCCCTTATAAACACAAGGTTTTACTGATATTTAAGCGATAATTTAATTCAAAAGGTGTGTTTAGGTTTAGTGAGAGAAAAGCCTAAAATCAAGGTTTTGAAGATTATTTGGCGGTATAGCGCGCACAAATTAAACCTTTGTTATGAAATAAACGGCAAGATAAGCATCAGCGCACTTTAGAATTCGACGCTCTTTGATGAATTATAGGCAATAAAAAACCCGGCATATGCCGGGTTTTTGCAATACAAAAAACGTAGAAATTAACGCTTTGAGAATTGTGGACGCTTACGCGCTTTGTGTAGACCAACTTTCTTACGTTCAACGCGACGTGCGTCACGAGTAACAAAGCCAGCTTTACGAAGTGCTGGGCGTAGTGCTTCATCGTAGTCCATGAGGGCACGAGTAAGACCGTGACGGATTGCACCCGCTTGACCGTTAGAACCACCACCTTTAACAGTGATGTATACGTCAAACTTTTCAGTCATTTCAACAAGTTCAAGTGGCTGACGAACAACCATGCACTCTGTTTCACGACCAAAGTACTCGTCAAGAGCGCGTTGGTTTACTTTAATGCTACCTGTGCCTGGACGTAGGAACACACGAGCAGTAGAACTTTTGCGGCGGCCTGTGCCGTAGTATTGAGTATCTGCCATGTTAATAGCTCCTTAAATGTCCAAAACTTGTGGTTGCTGTGCTGCGTGAGAGTGTTCTGCACCAGCGTAAACTTTCATTTTACGGAACATTGCGCGACCTAGAGGGCCTTTTGGCAACATGCCTTTAACTGCTTTTTCAAGAACCATTTCTGGCTTGTGAGCAATTAGTTTTTCAAAGTTTGTCTCTTTAAGACCACCTGGGTAACCAGAGTGCGC
Organism: Pseudomonadota bacterium; assembly: GCA_034190055.1. Lineage (GTDB taxonomy): Bacteria > Pseudomonadota > Gammaproteobacteria > Enterobacterales > Alteromonadaceae > Alteromonas. The sequence continues at coordinate 16,432 of JAXHTT010000014.1, forward strand.
ATAGTACATTTTGTCTTGCGCTTTACGGCCTGTAACCGCAACTTTCTCAGCATTGATTACGATGATGTAATCACCAGTGTCCACGTGAGGTGTGTACTCTGGCTTGTGCTTACCGCGAAGGCGTAGTGCGATTTCAGAAGCCAAACGGCCTAGAGTTTTGTCTGTGGCGTCTACCACATACCAGTCACGTTGAACCGTTTCTGGCTTAGCAACAAAAGTTTTCATTTTCAAATTCACCCGAATAATATCGTCGTTACTGATTTCTGAACACCAGAAATCACCTTTAAATCAACACAATGACCCCTTCGAGCCGGCTGATTCTTCCACCTTCCCAAAGGTGGGCGTAACTGGGCAGGGCGCGAATTATACAGGAATTCATTCAAATGCGAACCCCTAACAACAAAAAATATGGATAAAATTTCATCATAAGCCGATGACACAGAACCGAGTTTAATGTAATGTCAAAGTGTTGCATTCAATATTCCTTATAAATCTAATGAAAAACACACAATTCATAGCCTTTTTTGTAATGCTGCACTCACTAATTATGGTCAGTGTGAGTGCTGATGAATTGGTGTATGCACGCGCCTTTGCTGATGGTGATTATGGAAGTTATCACGTAGCTGTACTCAATGCTGCGCTAAAGGCAACGCAAGAATACGGTGAAACTGGTTTAGTCCCCCATCCGCACCCAATGAGCCAAAGTCGCCAGCAAGTATCTGTTTTAAAAGGCGACGCAGACATAATGTGGAGTGTTACCAACAATCACAGAGAGCAACGTCTGTTGCCGATAAAGTTACCGCTATTAAAAGGTTACTCGGGCTATCGCGTATTAGTGATCAATCCCGCTGAACAAGATAAAATCACCCAACAGGCAACTGAAGTATTAAAGAAAGTAACCATGGTTCAAGGAGCAGACTGGCCAGATTTAGATGTACTTAAAGCGAATGGTTATAACGTAAGTGGTGAGGATTGGAGCCTTTGGTTTCATTCAATGTATTCAATGGTCGATAAAGGATTGGTTGACGCTTTCCCACGAAATATTATTGAAGCACATCGTGATCTCGCTCGACATTCAAACAAGGCTGTCACTTTAGAGAAGCATCATATTCTTATATACCCCAATTACGAATATTTCTTCGTAAAACCTGGCAATGTTGATTTAGCTGACCGAATCCGCGTTGGCCTAATCAGGTTACTTAAATCCGGTGAACTGGAAACTATTTTCAACCAGTTTGATGCACACCACAAAGCACAACTCATAGCTGATGGCCAAACGCGCAAGCGTCACAAGTTGACGAATCCATCTTTAAATTACACCCTACCCTATGCAAGATGGGATAAACAAACCAAACTTGCTATCAATGCGTTAGAGCAAGCGCGGTATTAACCGCAAATTTTCCAACTCGCAGCAAACACTTCCAAAGGGTCACTGCGCTTTTTACTAAATCAAACTCATTCGTTTGGAATTTTCATGATCTTAAAAAAACAACTTTCTTCTTTTCTCATTGCTAGCATCACAGCTGCGTCTCTCGTTCCCTCTGTATCAGCCTCATCACAGGAATTACTTAAGCTTCAACAACAGTGGGCAGCTGTGAATTATCAACTAGAAGGAGACGCGCAACTTAGCGCTTTTTCAGAACTTATTGAGCAAGCTGAAGCGCTCGTAGAACAATCAGAAAATAGCGCTGAAGCATTAACCTGGCTAGCTATCTCTCAATCAAGCACTGCAAGTGCGAAAGGCGGTTTAGGTGCCCTGGACTTTGCTGAAAGCGCAAAGGAAAATTTGGAACGCGCCATTGAAAAAGAAGAAACGGTGCTAGACGGCACGGCGTTAACGGTGCTAGCTGCTCTTTATCACAAAGTACCAGGCTGGCCTGTCAGCTTCGGTAGTGACAAGAAAGCTGAAAAATTGTTTAAGCGCGCCCTTGAGGTTAATTCACAAGGCATGGATCAAAACTTCTTTTATGCCGAGTATCTTTTTGACGAAGGTGAATACAAAGAAGCCCAAACTTTTTTAACCCGCGCTCAAAACGCACCTGAAAAAGCCAATCGCCCACTCGCAGATAAAAAGCGTAGAGAAGAAATCGCTGCCCTTCAAGCAAGATTAGATACCAAAGCTTAGGATACAAAGCAGCTTGATAAGAAAAGGTGGATGTTGCCATTAACTTTCCACCTTATTAAATCATGTCTTCAAGGCAAATGACCGCGCTGTTCACTCCCCTCTTCGTGTAACGATACGGCGTTATAATGTATGGGTCATTCTTTATAGGCTGCATTTATCTGTATGTATAAATTGTAAACAGTGTTCATCTGATACCAGCACTCCTATTATGGAAGAAAAAAGGAGTGGCCCAATGCCTAAAATCCCACGTTCCTCAGACAAGGACTATACCCATGACATGAGCCGAACACGCCGCGAATTTATTGCGCGCGAAACCGGCACTCAGCTAAATCACTTAGGACACTATTCTATCCCGCCCGAAACCTTGTCGGGAAACATAGAAAACTTCGCAGGCGTTGCACAGGTTCCTATTGGCTTTGCAGGCCCGATACTCGTGAACGGCGTACACGCCAAAGGCGAATTCTACGTTCCAATGGCCACAACAGAAGGTACACTAACAGCCAGCTATAGCAGAGGCATGCGTTTGACAAGAGAAGCAGGCGGTATAACAACCACCGTTATTGATGATGCTATGCAGCGAGCGCCCATGTTTGCGTTTTCCGATGCTCGAGAAGCCCTTGCATTTGGCAGGTGGGTCGAACAGAACTTTGACGCCATAAAGCTCGCCTGTGATGACACCACCAGCGTGGGAAAACTTAGAGATATCGAGCAATACGCTGCCTCTAAACTTCGTTGGCTTAGGTTCAACTTTACCTGCGGTGATGCAGCTGGGCAAAACATGGTAAGCAAGGCCACTAAAGCTGGCTGCGAGTGGATACAGGCAAACTATTCGGGGCCTATTGAGCACTTTGTGCTGGCAGCAAACCTTGATACCGATAAAAAGCACTCGCACTTAAATTCGCTGCATACCCGCGGAAAGCGCGTTGTCGCAGAAATCACACTGCCAAAACAACTTATGACGGAGATTATGCATTGCCCGCCAGAGGCTTTGTTTAAACAGCGCCAATATTCAAATATGGGTGCATTGATGGCAGGCAGCGTTAACAATGGTGCGCATTTCGCTAACGGCATTACTGCCATGTTCATCGCTTGCGGGCAAGATGTCGCTAATGTGGCAGAGTCGTCGGCGGGGTTTACCTATGCTGAGATTATGCCAAATGGAGACTATTACTTCTCTGTTACTATTCCATCGCTCATCGTTGCTACCTATGGTGGTGGAACGGGTCTGGCTACACAAAACGAATGTTTGGGCGTACTTGGCTGCACAGAAAGAGGTAGCGTTAACAAGTTTGCGGAAATTGTTGCCGCGACTGTGCTATGTGGCGATCTGTCTTTAGGTTCTGCTGTTGTAGCGGATGAATGGGTAAGCAGTCACGAGCGACTGGGTAGGAACCGTTAGAACACTTGGGCTAGTCGCAGCACGACAACAGCCAAAAAGTTAAAGCTAACCTGAGAGAAGGCTTTTGAGTTTTGACAAAAAATGCTAAACAGCTGGAATACTGGGGCGCGTAATCACGAAGTACGCGCCTATTCCCATAAACATTGCAATGCCTATGTAAGCGGGTATGGGCATTGATGCGAATAGACAAATAAGAATAAAACTAATCAGCATACTGCAACACGCTATGCATTTTACCTTTTTCGATATAACACCGTGTTTGCGCCACGCAACCAGACTAGGGCCGTATTTGGGGTGCAGAATAAGCCAACTCTCAAGGCGTGGTGAAGATTTCGTGAAACAGAAAAGTGCACCTATTAAAAATACCGTTGTCGGCATTACTGGTAAGAAGGCACCAATAATACCTAAACACGTTAAAAACAACCCTAACGATAAATATAGTACTTTTTTCATAAAACAGTGACGCCCTATCCAGCCCAACTCCTTGGTCAGTGTTGTTACTCAACACCGGCTAAGCACCATTCCAACGTGCTGGTTTTATACACAGATTATAGACAAAATGGATCTGCATTCCCTTGTCGTAAATCAAACCTACTCATTAACCATATGACAAAATAGTAAAGTTTCCATCTACATTGGTCTAATAGATTAACATTTCTCACCAGCGCTTCTTAGCTTAGTTCAAGAACAGAGCCATTATTCCCTTAAAAAATATAATGCAAGAAGGCAAATTGCTCCTCCCTAAAGACAAAAGGCAATGAAAACTGTTATCATTTACGCTAAAGTATAGCCTTATCACAATGCACTTATTGTTACACAACACTTGGATTTATACGTTATGAAATATTTAGCCGCGCTGATTGCAGCTTCGTTGGCCTCTCCTGCAATGTCACAGGATACTGAAACGCCTTTAGACACACGCGAAGCATCAGCCGCGAATTCCGATCAGGTAGAGCGTGTAGTAGTGACTAGCAGAGCAATTAATTTATACCGCAATGGAAACTCCTCTACCGGCAAATTAAGTGTCGACCCACTTAACTCAACCCAGCAAATCACAACAATTAACGAAAGTTTGATACGCGATCAAGGTGCTCGAAACGCCAAAGACATTTATCGCAATATTGCAGGTGTTAGCCAGTTTAGCTATGCCGGTGTTACCGCACGCGGCTTCAGACAAGAAGAAATCTTTTTTGATGGCTTACGCGGAGACCCTTATGTAGGCTTCAACGTACCTCAATTATTTAATATTGAACGCGTGGACTTTTTGAAAGGGCCTGCTGGTATGCTTTATGGACCAGGCGCCCCAGGTGGCTTATTTAACTACGTCACTAAAAAGCCAACGTCAGATTTCGACGCCAATGCTAGGATCATCGCTGGTTCACATTCTCGCTTTGGTGGCTCAGCAGAAATAAATGGAGCGATTGATAACAATCAAAATGCGCGTGCTGGTGTTTTTTATGAGCAGCAAGATACCTATCGCGACAACAGCGACAGTGAAGTATTTATCTTCGACTCTGGCTATACATATGACCTTCAAGGCCACTTGCTAACGCTTCAATACACCCATTACTCACAAGATTTAGGCGCTAACCGACTGCGCGGCGTGCCCGTTGACGACAATGGTAACTTTCTCACAGATATAGATTGGAACCATAATGAAGCCAGTGATTTTCTAAACTTGCGTTCTGACTCTGTTCAACTTTCTCTAGAGGGACAGTTGAGTGATTCGATCAGCTACGATACACGTTTGCGCTACATAGATAATGAACAGGAGCAGAACTACCACGAACCACGAGCGCTTATTGATAGTGATGGAGATGGGAACATAGACCTTGTTGGCCGTGAATTTAGGGACCAATTACGCGAACAAGAACAAATTAGCTTTGGTGCTAACTTTGTGTATTCTGGCGAATGGTTGGGTGCAGACCATAGAACAGCGTTCGGCGTTGACCTTTATAAAGGAAAAGAGGACGCGCTATTAGGTGGTACTGCTTTAGAACAAGATTTTGTTCTTCGTTATCTAACCGAGTCATCGCTTGACTCAGATATCATCCCACTAACGCTTACTAACCCTAACTACGGTATGACGCAGCCTGAAAACTACAATGTGCAATTCAGACCATTAAGCACAACGGAGCAAACGCGTAACGGTGCTTATGTACTGAACGAACTTGCTTGGGAACGGTTTACCTTTGTTGCTGGTTTGCGCTACGATCAATTTGAAGATGAAACGTCTAGTGCTGTTTTCGACGATTCGAATGTAAGTTTTCGAATTGGTGGCATTTACAAGATTAATTCTAACATTTCGCTCTATGGACAATGGGCAGATTCTTATGAACCTCAGTCGGTGAGTAGTCAGCAGGATGAAGCTGGTGGACCATTTGAGCCGACCACAGGAGATATTATCGAGGGAGGTATAAATGCAGAGCTGTTCGATGAAACTACCTTGCTGCGATTAGCCGTGTATCAAATAACCCGAGAAAATATCCTTCAATCTACCGGCGAAGATCCTGAAGGTGACGGCATTGACAACGTTGCGGCTGTGGGTGAAGTGACCAGTGATGGATTTGAAGTTGAGGTCATCACTGACTTAACACCAAATTGGATCTTAAGCCTAGCATATGGTTACAACGACGCTCGAATCACAGCAGACAATGGTGGTGGCGGTATTAGAAACAGTGTAGGCGACCGCTTCGCTAATGCACCTCAGAATCAATTTGGTTTCTGGACGCGTTACCAAGTTCCCGAATGGGATCTTGCCTTTGCCTTTGGTGGAAACTATGTTGACGACCAATTGAGTCTTTCTGGGCAAAATGTGAAGTCCTATTTCATTGCCGACGCATCAATAACTTGGGAAGTAGACAACTACAGTGTACTGTTTAGAATAGATAACCTCTTTGATAAAGAGTATGCAGAATCAGGCTTTATTGAGCGTACGGGTCACTTCCCCGGAAACCCGAGGAACGGTTTTGTAGAATTCACTTACAAGTGGTAACCAACAACGCTTTTTAAAGTAGAAATATTGGCTAAGCTTTTGAACGAATCAAATAAAAGGTGCTTAAGCTTAGCCATTGTTTATTTAAACTAAGCTGAATCCTTCGAGTAGTGCTCCCAATGCAGAGCTTATCTTTACTTTCCTTGACTTTCCTTATATTAGAATTTCATGACCAACGATAGAACCGCGCAAAGAAAATACAGAAAGAAGTTATACAACCTGCATGCGTGGGTAGGATTTCAGCTTTCTATCGTCCTTTTTATTATTTTATCAACGGGTACTATCGCTACGGTCTCCAATGAAATTGATTGGCTTGTGTTTGAGGAAATGCGCACGTTTAACACACTTCCCAGCAACATAGACAACACTGATGATGAAACTACTAAGTGGAACAATATCTATAAGGCAGCGCTTAGCTATTCAGAACAGGTAAAAATCAAGTCTATCTCGACCATGGGTCATGACAATTTTACCTACCGTGTCAGAGCAGAATTCCCTGATGGTAATGACCGTTTCATTCACATAGACCAGTACACCTATGAAGTGACAGGCGATATACCGATTTTAACGGTACAGCGTTTTTTTCGAGACTTTCACCGCTATCTGTTTATGCCCAATTACCTTGGCTTGCCGACGGTCACCTTTTTCGCATTCATTCTTGCCATCTCGCTTTATACGGGCCTTAAAACAACCCGAAACTGGAGGACAGCCATTACCCGGCTTCGCCTAAATCAAGGCCCAAGGATACTACTAAGCGACATTCACAAACTATTTGGGTTGTGGAGCCTTTGGTTTTTCGTTGTCATTGTTATAACCAGTTGGTGGTATTTATTTGAATTCGGCGCGGCTGTTGCTGGTAGCCGATTCGAGCCTCGCGCACCTAAGGCCACTGTCATATCAAATTATGAGCAAACTAACCCAGTATCAAGCGCACAATTTTCTCGTGCGTTTCAGAAGGCATCGCAAGCCATTGAGAACTGGCAGATAACTGGCGTATTGTTTCCTACATCGAGTACAGGCACATTGCGATTTACAGGCGTAGGTAACAACCCACTGCTGCGTGAACGCGCACACAAGGTAGACATAGATATAACTAAGCAGAACATTATTCGTATTCAAGAGCCAAAAACCATGGCGTGGACTAACTACCTTAATGAATATGCAGACCCACTGCACTTTGGATATTTTGGTGGCCTTTTAACTAAGCTTGTTTGGTTTGTATTTGGTGTTGGTCTATCTACGCTTTCTGCAACAGGCGTGATCATGACTTGGAAAAGAACAAAAACCTCTGCACTGACAAAAGCACAAAAGCGAACATTACCTGTATTACTCCTCGCTTTTGTCTTTTTTGTCTTTTGGTTGCAGCGGTATTGGTAGTTTTTTTAAGTTACTGCGCCTGCTAACGCATTAGTGTGGAATAAACCTTGTACTATTGCGTCGCGCTTTTGATTAGCCAAAGTGTGGAATCACTTAGCATTTGAAGATTGTTTAACCTGCTGCCACAGCGCTTCCATTTCATCTAAAGTAAATGCGTCAAGCTTCTCGCCTTGCTCTGCAGCTAAACGCTCTACACCTTTGAAACGGTTGGCGAACTTATTACTGGCGTTGCGAAGCGCAGTATCAGCATCCACTTTGCAATGCCTTGCCAGATTAACCATGGCAAAAAGCGCATCGCCAATTTCTTCTTCGATAGCCTGCTGGTTAACACGTACACCATTACTTGAAAGCTTTTGGTCAGCACTGTTTTCACATAGAAGGCGTTGCTTCGTATCAAGCTCTTGCTGAATCTCTTCTACTTCTTCGCGTACTTTATCAATAACAGGCGCGGCGTCAGGCCAGTCAAAGCCTACCTTTGCACAGGCTTTTTGTAGCTTTTGCGCGTACATAAGTGCCGGCATACCTTTGGGTACGCTATCTAGAATACTGGTTTCTGTTGCTTCGTCTTGCTTTAAACGCTGCTTTTTAAGTTGCTTTTCTTGGGCTTTTATTGCGTCCCACTGTGCATTTAAAGCGCTGTCGCTCAATGGCGTACGTTCTTTTTTTGTAACGCTTAACCCATCGCTTTTTACTTCATCGTCTAACTGTGCACCGAAGACATGAGGGTGCCGGCGCACCAGCTTATCGCTAATGCTTTGCGCCACATCGTCAAAAGAAAATGCCTTCGATTCACTGGCGATCTGCGCGTAGAACACCACTTGAAACAGCAAGTCACCCAACTCATCTTTGATATCGTGCATATCACCAGCGGCAATAGCATCAGCCACTTCATAGGCTTCTTCTATGGTGTAGCGAGTTAGGCTTTCCATGGTTTGTTTCACATCCCATGGACAGCCAGATTGCGGGTCGCGCAGCTGCGTCATAATGTCTAGCAGCCGCTGCATTTCTCCAAGGCTAGCTTTGCTTACGTTTTGCATCTGTCACGCCTTTAAGCTGTCGCAATTGGGTTAAGACTTTTGACACTCTCTCAAGATCATTAACCTCGATAGATATGGTAATAAGTGCCGTCTGCCTGTTTTTATCACTTAAGCTATTTACCCCTAAGAGCGGCACGTTTTCATTCGCCAACACCGTAGTAATGTCGCGCAACAGGCCGTTTCTATCGTGGCAAAATATATCAATGCCTGTCTCAAAACCCACTTTAAGCTCATGTGACCAATTCACTTCGATCTGGCGCTCAGGGTGCTGTGACAACAAGTGCTGCAGCTGACTGCAGCTTTCTTTATGAACGCTTACGCCACGGCCTTGCGTGATATAGCCTAAAATAGCTTCGCCGGGAACCGGCTTACAGCAGTTAGCCAGCTGACTCATTAAGTGCCCCACGCCCTGCACTACTACCGCGTCTTTTTTACCGGTGCCTGCAGCAGTTTTGCGTGTTTTTACCTTAGGGCTAATTTCAGGTTCGGGGGCTGGTGGCTCTTGCAAGTGATGAATAAAGTTAATCACCTGCATAACGCGCACATCACCGGCACCTACCGCGGTGTACAAATCATCAAGGGTTTGTAAATTAAACTTCTCAAACGCCTCATTAGGTACTTTAGCAGGCAAGTGGGCACGCTGAAGCTCCCGCTCTAGCAGCTCTTTACCGGCAGCAAGGTTTTTATCTCTGTCCTGCTTTTTAAAGAATGAATGAATAGTGGCACGGGCCCGTGATGAATGCACATAGCCAAGGCCTGGGTGCATCCAGTCGCGACTTGGGTTCGGCTCTTTCCCGGTTAATACTTCGATTTGGTCGCCACTTTGCAGTAAATAAGTGAAAGGCACGATACGCCCATTCACTTTTGCGCCTATGCAGCGATGGCCTACGTTACTGTGAATGTAGTAGGCAAAATCTAGAGGCGTAGCGCCTTGGGGAAGGTCAATAACATCGCCTTTGGGTGTAAACACGTAAACCCTATCGTCAAACACCTGGCTGCGAAGTTCTTCAACCAAATCGCCGGATTCTGCCACTTCTTCTTGCCATGCAAGTATGCGACGAAGCCAGTTTATTCTCTCGTCATAGCCAGATTGTTTACCCGTACTGCCCTCTTTATATTTCCAGTGAGCAGCCACACCCAGTTCTGCATCCTGATGCATTTTCTGGGTACGAATTTGAATCTCAACCGACTTTCCTTCAGGCCCCACAATCACCGTGTGAATAGACTGGTAACCGTTAGGTTTAGGGGTTGCGATATAATCGTCGAATTCGTTAGGTAAATGTTTATAGCTGGCGTGAACAGTCCCTAGCGCTGCGTAGCAATCTTGTAGTCGCTCAGCAATAATACGCACTGCACGAATATCAAAAAGCTGCTCAAACGTCAGACGCTTTTTCTGCATTTTTTTCCAAATGCTGAATATGTGCTTGGGGCGGCCGTAAACTTCAGCGCGGATCTCTTCGCCATCGAGCAAGCCTTGCAAGTCGCCTACAATAGTTTCTATGTACTCAGCGCGCTCTCTACGCTTACCGTCTAACTGCTTGGCAATTTGTTTGTAAGTAACAGGGTGTAAGTAACGAAACGCGAGATCTTCAAGTTCCCACTTTAACTGGCCAATGCCCAAGCGGTTTGCCAATGGCGCATAGATACTGGCGCACTCGCGAGCCACCATAACGCGGGTTTCTTCATCAGCTTTTTTAACCTGTTGCAGTGCACAAATACGCTCAGCCATCTTAATAACAACGGCGCGTACGTCTTCTACCATCGCAAGCAGCATACGACGAATGCTGTCTATATGCTGCTCGTCTGATCTTTCAGCAAAGCCAGCGCCGTTCACTTTACGGGCATGTAACGATTTAATGGCATCCATTCGGCGCACGCCAACAATCAGGTCGCGTATTTCCCCGCCAAACTCATCAACAATATCTTCTTCGCTCAAAGCATGCTGTTCGCAGTAAGGAAACACTAAGGCTGCCTGAAGCGTTGCGTCATCCATATTGAGCTGACACAAAATCTCAACCATTTCCTGACCAACCAATAGCCGCTCTGGAATGGAAGATACTGCACTGAGCTTATCTTTTGTTTCTGCACTCAATTCAAGGCTGTCTAGCCAGGCTTCAAAGGGGGGCCGGTCTGCTTCGTGGACCTTTCTTGTTGATACCATATCCTTTACTCGTTACTGCTGCTTTCGCGTAAACAAGGCCATCATTTCCATGTGATGGGTGAAGGGGAACATTTCTGCTACGCCCGCTTTTTCCATTTCATAACCTCCGTCTATCAACACCTTCGCGTCTCTAGAAAATGTACTAGGGTTGCAAGAAACATACACTATCGTTTTTGGTAGTGCTTTTACAAGCGCATGACAAACGGTCAATGCCCCTTCTCTTGAAGGGTCTAGTAGTACCTTATCAAAGCCCAGCTGCAATGAAGCCTCGACGTTGGCCTTATCAGTCAAATCTAAATGCAGCCACTCCACATTTTCAATGCCCTGTTGCTGTGCATTGTCTTTGGCGCGGCGCACCATGTCTGCCACACCCTCTATCGCTTGTACCCTAGCACCTGACTTAGCAATAGGTAAGGTAAAATTGCCCAGCCCGCTAAACCAATCGGCTATACGTTCGTTGGGCAGTGGGTCTAGCCAGTCCATTGCTTGGTTAATCATTTTTTCGTTAACCACTTTGTTTATTTGAATAAAGTCATTAGCACTTGGTGAAATAGAGCAGTCATTTACCGTGGTCATAGCCAAATCAGTGCCATGCCCTACACTTCGAATTTGCCCTTGCTTGTTCTCTAGCTTCAACTCTATTTTATTGGCATTTGCAAGAGAGTACTCCTTAACCAGTGCATTCACCGTATCAATAAGCTCAGCTTCAAGGGCTTTAGTATGTTTAATAATAAGGTGCGAAATGTTGTCGCCCGCAATGAGGCTTATATGCCCAATATGTCGAGCTGACTCAAACCCTGTGAGCGCGTTTTGCAAAGGGCCAATGATATTAGATAAAGGGTCAACCAAAATTGGGCAGGTATCCACATTGGTTACTTTGTTGCTGTTCGCTTCGCGAAAGCCTAGCTTAATTTGATTCGGGTTGCGGGCATCGATAGCCAATCTTGCTTTTCTGCGATATTGAGGACGTGGCCCCACTAACGGCGCTTGCCAAACGTCTGCTTTCATTGCCAATTGACGTTCCATCATCACTTTAAGGGCGTTATCTCTTTGCTTAAGGGCAGCATCGGGCTTTATATGCTGTAGCTGACACCCGCCACAGGCATCAAACACAGGGCAGAAAGGCGCTTGTCTTTCATCACTTGGCGAATGAATATTTGTCGCTTTAGCGTTAATGACTTTCTTTTTGCTCGTTAGCACCTCAATGTCGCAGGTTTCACCAACTAGGGCACCTTCAACAACCATTATGGGGTTGCCGCGCACTATCCCATGGCCCATCCAGTCGATATCTTCGATTGTAACCGTATTGGAATTTATCTTCTTACTGGCTTGTGAGGCTTTGTTAGCTTTTCCAAACCGAAGCCCTGCGACCTGCGCGTTGGCACTGGCATTACCTTTTTTTGCATTGCCACTTAGACGGGAAGACGTTTTGCCTTTTTGTTTGCTGCGTGATTGTTTAAAAAGGTTTGCCAAGTGTGACTCCCGTAACTTGCTTTGCGTGGTTTGATATTTGAAGCTTTTTTTTGTAAACGCAGCCCAGATAGGTGTTATGTACCTAGGCTAATTCGGTCTGCGGTTTAGTAGGCCGCGTTTTAGAAAATGATTAGGACTCTAGTATAACGGTGGCGACAGCATAATGCTGCTCATCTGAAATACTGATCACGCTTCGGGTAATGCCCCGTGCTTCACACATAGCAGCAAATTCACCAGAAAAATGAAGTTCTGGCGCCCCTAGGTCGTTGTTACGCACCTCTATGTGTTGCCAACTAACCCCATTTCCAATACCCGTACCAAGGGCTTTCACCGCGGCTTCTTTCGCGGCAAAACGTTTTGCTAAAAAGCGTACTGGTGTAGCGTGCTCACTAAACGTCTGCCACTCGGCAGGCGTAAGTACCCGCTTAGCCAAACGTTCGTTAGCGCTCTCGCCTTTACCAAGGCGAGCAATTTCTACAATGTCAGTACCTAGCCCTGCAATCGCCACGCTGTATTTGCCTTTTTACGTTAAATGCCAGCGCGTGCTTCAAGCATTAGCTTACGCATATCAGCCACTGCAGTATGAAGCCCGTCGAACGCAGCGCGAGCAATTATGGCGTGGCCAATATTAAGTTCGATTAGCTGAGGAATAGCGGCAATTGGCTTAACGTTTTGATAGTGCAGACCGTGACCCGCATTCACTTTAAGTCCTAAACTGTCAGCATACTCGATGCCTTCAACTAAGCGATCCAGCTCTTTGTGCTGCTCATCTTCACTGGTGGCTTCTGCGTATTGGCCCGTGTGAATTTCAATGTAAGGCGCGTTACATGCTGCCGCTGCATCGATCTGTGCTTTATCTGCGTCGATAAATAAAGACACTAAGATATTGGCATTAGCAAGACGCTCGCACGCTGCTTTAATATTCTCGAAATTTCCCGCTACATCGAGGCCACCTTCAGTGGTTAACTCTTCACGTTTTTCTGGTACTAGGCAGCAAAAAACAGGTTTTACTTCTTCTGCAATGGCCAGCATCTCATCGGTTACTGCCATTTCTAGATTAAGTCGGGTGTTAATGGTTTGCGCTAAAATACGCACGTCGCGATCTTTAATATGACGGCGATCTTCTCGTAAGTGAACGGTAATACCGTCTGCACCTGCACGCTCAGCAATGTCAGCAGCGTGCACTGGATCTGGATAATGTGTACCGCGCGCATTGCGAAGCGTTGCGATATGGTCGATGTTAACGCCTAATAGAATCGTGCTCATTTCACCACCTAACCTGTAAGAGCGAAAGAAGATGCCTGCTCTTCATGTTTAATACATTATTTAAAGGGTACAAACACCCTTCCTTAGAAAGTGCAGATTGTAGCAAATTTTTTTATAGAAGGTGCTGTTTAAGCATTTGAGTTAAGAGAAAATAATCTAATGCCATTAGCGTTGATAGCAGTTCTTATCTAGTGCTAGACGCGTGAAGATAAGTACTATTACAAAAGGTGTTGCACCTCATTAGTGGCTGAACACATAAACGCACTAGCGATGTTTCGGCATAAATAGTTCGCGGCTTTTAAGCGGCTTATCGCCAATGAGAGGTTTAAGCAAGTCGCGACAAAGCACTTTAGCAACCTTCTTGCTAAGCGGGGTAAACTCCCCCTGTGACAAACTAAGCAACGCTTGCCCGGGAAAGCCTCGCATGCCCCTTGTGCCGGCCATATCTTCGGATATAGGCAAAAAGCCCGCATCTATTTGAAAGTTATAGCTACCTGTTTCTTCTATTGGCAATTCGTATTCTACGTCAGTCGTGAAGTCGGGCAGTAACCCCATTTCATCAAGTAGTGCAAATTCGAACTGTCGCAAGGTCACTTCTATGTCGCTATTATCACGAAGGGACAGCAATGCATTTTCATAAGCTTCGTACACGCCGTCGCTAGCGAGGCCGGCGGGCATAACACGGTTGCTTAGCTCGTTTACATACATGGCACAAAACAACGCTGTGCCTACTAAATTGATAGATGGGGCGACGCTTTCAACGTGGCGTAAATTTTTTAACTCTGACTTACCGCTTAACTGTAGGCGAAGATGTTGGAAAGGTTGAAGCAGGCTCTTTTTATCTGATTTACTGTTTTTGACGCCCTTAGCTACCGCGCTAACACGCCCCTCTTCCAGGGTAAAAAAGTCAACAATATAGCTGGTCTCCCTGTAAGGGCGTCTATGCAGTACATAGGCATTTAACCATTCATTATTCATTGTTGTTCACTATTGTTTAGCACCGAATCGGTAGCTATTTAGGTGCAAGTTAAAAGGTGTAAGTCAAAAAAGGTTTATCTTAGCGACAAGGGCGGTGACTTATTAGCTGCGTTTAATTCTTACCACTTTCATGGTCTCAAATTCAATGCCAGCCACATCTTCTACATGGCGATAATAAGTTACGTTTACTCGTGCCCCTTTTAAGCTTTGATATTGCTGTTTTCGCCGGTAAATAAAAGGGACATCAATGCCTTCAAGCATAATGGTGTGGCGTATCCAATCGCTGTCTTTTTCTTCACGCTGAACGTGAGAAATCACTTTAACGTTATCGGTTTGATTAAGCTGACTATGCTTTTCCACCAGCTTCTGTCGTTCGCTTTTCACCCTTGCCTCTTTTTTCTTATTTTTTAGTTCTTTAGTTCTTTAGTTCTTTAGTTCTTTAGCTCGTATCACTTTTCGACTGCTAGGTTTTCGAATACTCAATGTTGTACGTGAATCAACTTCACTTAAACCGCTTCTATTTGCTCAATAATAAGCTGTACAGTTTCTTGTCCTCTGAAAACATTGATATCAAGGCGGTAAGCGATATGTACACGCTTTACCATGGCGTTAGGCCATGCTTTTAAATCAATGTTAAACGCAATAGCGTCTACTTCACTGGCGCCGTCACTTTTCAACACCATCTTAAGGTGCTTTTGTCCTACTAGTCGCTGATCGAGAAGCGTAAATTCTCCATCAAATAACGGTGATTCAAAACCCTGACCAAACGGACCGGCCTGACGCAACAAATGAGCAAAAGGCAAACACAACTCCTCTGAAGATAAACCACCGTCAGAGAGCAGTGCATGATTGCCATCAAGCTTTTCCATATGGGTACGAGCTACATCAACAAAAGCTCGCTCGAAGTCAGGAAGCTTGGCGACAGGTAAGCTCAACCCAGCAGCCATTGCGTGCCCGCCAAATTTCTCGATAACCCCAGGATATCGCGTATTGACTTCATCAAGTACATCGCGAATGTGCACACCAGGAATGGAACGCGCCGAGCCTTTAATCACAATATCGTCTTGATGAGCGAAAGCGATAACAGGTTTGAGATACTTCTCTTTTAAACGCCCTGCCACAATACCGATCACGCCTTGGTGAAAGTCTTCGCGATAAACCACCAGTGCGCTTGGCATATCGCCTTCATCCAGCGCCATCTGCTCTAGTACTGTTTCAGCTTGCGCTTTCATGCCGGTTTCAATTTCGCGGCGTTCTTTGTTAAGCGCATCGAGCTCTGCCGCTATCATACGCGCTTGAATGGTTTCATCTTCTAATAAGCAAGCAATGCCTTGCGACATATCGTCTAAACGACCGGCGGCATTAAGTCGTGGGCCTACTACAAAGCCCAAATCGGTGGAGGTTAGGTGCGCGCAATCGCGGTTTGCTACTTCAACTAACGCTTTAATACCTGGTCGACACTTACCAGCACGGATACGCTGAAGACCTTGGTGAACTAAAATTCGGTTATTTTTATCTAAAACCACAACATCGGCCACGGTGCCAACAGCAACAATATCTAACAGGGAAGCTAGATTGGGTGGTGCAATACCTACTTTCTCAAAATACCCTAGCTGCTGTAGCTCTGCTTTAAGCGCAAGCATGATATAAAAAGCCACACCCACGCCAGCTAAGTTTTTAGAGGGGAATTCACAGCCAGGTTGGTTAGGGTTCACTATCGCATCAGCCGGCGGTAATGTATCACCCGGCAAATGGTGATCGGTAACAACAACCTGCATTCCCAACGACTTTGCATGGGTTACACCGTCAATACAAGATATGCCGTTATCCACGGTTACAATAACCTCGGCACCTAGTTTGGCTGCCTCATCGACAATAGGTACGCTCAGCCCATAACCAAAATCAAAGCGGTTAGGTACAAGGAAATCAACGTTGTGAAAGTCCATGGCTCGAAGCGCCAGTATACATACCGATGTACTGGTAGCGCCATCGGCATCAAAATCGCCCACTATGATAACGCGCTTATTTTGCACAACGGCATTGGCTAGGATTTGCGCAGCTTGTGGCATCCCTTTTAATACGTTGAAGTGAGTAAGCCCTTTCAGGCCATTCTCCAAGTCATCCATATTTGCAATATTACGACCGCGATAAATCCTATCGATAACAGGGTGTAAATCTGAACTTAACGAGGGGCCGGTAACTTCGCGGCGAACAATAGGCAAAATCATGAAATACCACTAACCAATACTGTAAATGCAGTTGTCGATGCCAGTTCAGATAGGCTTTAAATAAAAAAACTGGAGTCAGGACACTGGATAAGTTAGTGCAGATTCCAAGTAAACGCCCGTGTGAACTGCACAGCAAAACTGTACGAAAAAACGCTAGAAAATATAGGAACGAATGATACCTCAGAAAACAAAAAAACGCACAAAGCGTGCGTTTTTTGTATTAAAAACTTAGAGGCTAATTAACTACTCGGTTTCTTCCAGAGCTTTTGCAAGAAGCGCAGCTGGCTGGTAACCCGGAATCAATGAACCATCGGGTAACACGATATTGGGTGTGCCGTTGACTCCTAGCTTTTGACCTAGCATATATTGCTCAGCCACTTTGTTCTTACAGCTGGCACTTGCTACATCACTGCCTGCTTTTGCTTTAGTTAACGCGTTTTGTGGGTCTTTAGCGCACCACACTGACACCATATCTTCATAGTTTTGGCTATTTAGCCCAGAACGCGGGAACGCAAGGTAATGAACCGTAATACCCGCATCATTAAGTTCGTCAATTTCGTTATGGAATTTACGGCAGTAGCCACATGTGATATCTGTGAACACGCTTATTTCGTGCTTTTCGTTTTCAGCCTTAAACGTGATAGACGACGACTCCATTGATGCTACGCCTTCTTTGCGCAGGCCTGAAAGCGCCAACTCTGTTTCGTTGCGCATTTCTTCGTCAATGTTAAAAACGCGAGCCTGAAGTAAATATTGCCCGTTTTCACTTACGTAGAACAAGCCGCGGTTTGTCGATACTTGAACTAAGCCAGATACGGGAGAATCGGCAATGGTTTCTACATCTAGCCCAAGCATTGAGGTTAATTTATCGCGTATAGCGGCTTCGTCAGCAGCTTGCGCGCTCAACCCAAACAGAGAACCTGCCGCAACTACACTGGCTAACAATACTTTCTTTACTGCTTTCACTAAATACTCTCCATTTTGCCATTAAAGTTCGCTTAGACTTACTGGCTTAACATGCAACTGCTTTAACAAATATCTTTCCACTTAAAAGCAATTGCTAAAATTTTTACATTTATAACGTTCAGACCGTAAAAGTTAGCAAAAAATTGCACATGAAACGCTAATTTTCTTTTAACCTCGGTACATTTAACGTCAACATTTAAACGCAGCCGCGTTAAAGCATTAACGGAAAATGTATATTCTAAAACGTTTTGCTTGGCTCGTATCCTATCATAGACCTTTTTATTTTATATACGTCATCACTGAGCCTCGTCGTATACAGAGCCCATTTTGTAGCATTCTTGTTCAATAGTTTTATTGTTAGTTAGCCTCGAGGGTGATGGCTATGAATAAGCGTCTGCAACCGCTCAGTCGCCACATGGGTATAAATTTGGGTTGTCGATAAGTCGCTATGACCTAACAACATTTGTACTACACGTAAATCAGCGCCGTGGTTTAACAGGTGTGTCGCAAAGGCATGACGTAGTGTATGGGGAGATAGATGCTGTTCGATACCTGCTTTTACTGCATAGTACTTAATGCGATGCCAAAAAGTTTGGCGGGTCATTTTTTGCCCGCGCTTGCTTAGAAAAACCACGTCAGATGTTTTTGTTGCAAGAATAGGCCGCGCAGTTTTTATATAAGTTAATAACCATTCGATTGCGTCTTCCCCAAGGGGCACTAAGCGCTCTTTATTCCCTTTACCAACAACTCTAACCACGCCTTGCTGAAGGCTTATTTGATCCATTGTTAACCCAATAAGCTCACTTACACGAAGGCCGGTTGCGTAAAGTACTTCAAGCATGCTCTTGTCCCGACATTCAACAGGGTCGTCTGTTAAGGGCGCATTCAGCAAATCTTCAACTTGTTGCTCACTGAGTGAAGAAGGCAAAGCTTTGGGTGTTTTTGGATTAGAGAGCGCGGAAACAGGGCTATCTACACGCACCTGCTTACTGATTAGAAAAACGAAAAAGGCGCGAATAGCGCTGAGCGCACGTTGTGTACTGCGAGTAGACAAGCCTTTATCATGGCGATAGGCAAGATAATCCTGAAGTTGTTCAGTAGTCAGCACAGCAATATCTTTCACGCCTTGATTATTGCTGTAAATGGCAAGCTTAGTGAGGTCGGTGCGATAGCTTTGCTGAGTATGTTCTGACAGCCCTTTTTCGAGCCACAACATTTCAATAAAATTATCAATATGTGCCTGACTTGCCGCAGGTACATAGGTTAACTCACGTTCAATTTTTGCCATTTAGAAGCCACGCATTTGCTTAATCAACTCATAAGCTGACTGAATATCTTGTGCCTTCTTTTTGGCAATCTCCATCGCCTGTTCTGGTAAACCTTTAGAGACCAGTTTGTCTGGATGATGTTCAGCCATACGCTTTCTGTAAGCACGCTTTATTACTTTCTCATCGTCAGATGCCGCCACACCTAATATGCGATAGGCATCATCTAAACTTTGCTGTTCTGAATAGGCTGATTGGCTGTGCTGACGTTGACCTGAGTGAGTGCGTTGCCCTGAGCCAGCGTTAGAACGCTGCCTGAATCGAATTTCAGCTTCGTACATTGAAATAAGATAATCTAAATCACGACGCCTAAAGCCCAGTGGCTTCGCTACTTTTTCAAGTACATTGTATTCTTCTTGAGAAAGCTGACCGTCGGCAAACGCGGCTTGAATAAGAATTTCCAAGAATACTTGAAGAATATCCCGCCGGCCGTGGCTGGCATCATAGAAACCTTTCAACGTATCGACTAAAGGAAAGTCCCGCGCTTTGCCCTCTCTGAATGCGTCCTGCGCTTCGCGGCGTGCATCACCTGACAGACGCATTTCGTCCATTAACGCTGTAGCAATTTGAATTTCTCTATCCGTCACCTTACCGTCAGACTTAGCAAGATGGCCTAATGCACTAAACAAGCTATGAAAGAAAATAGCTTGCTGCTTTAAATTATCCTGATCAGTAAAAAACCGACCAAAGCCACCTAACTGATTAAAGTCTTGGCGGTAGGCTTTATCAAAAAAGTGTCCGACTACCAGCCCTAGAATCGCTCCTGGTATTTTCAGAAACATAAAGCCGAACAAGGCGCCGAGGATTTTTCCCCACATTGACATCGCGTCATTCTCCATTGGTGCACGCTGTAAAAATTGATGTTGTAGATACGAGTTCACGCCGTGCACAGAACGTTTAGCACATCATCATATCAAATGCTTAAAGCAATCAAGAGCATTTGCCCAAAAATGACAGCATTAGTATCAAGATTTTTGGCCTCAGAGGGATAAAATCAAGCTTTGCTGCCAGATTCGTTTCGTTATTTGATGGGTAATGTATGTAAAAGCGCATTTTTTTGCCTGAATGGTTGGTTATTGCGACAGAAGTGCTTAGAATTGAGCGCTTATATAAAAAGTAATAGCTAGTGAGCACTCTGCCTTTTCTGCAGCAAAAAGAAATTACAAGTGCATGACCACTGGATTTTTTAAATCGTTATGTCGAACTAACCGAGACGCAAGTCGTCTTATTTGGGTTTAAAAGCAACATACAACAAAACAGGCCACCCATTTACGCATGAAAAACACCTGCGCCATGCTTGTTTCCGCGACTCTTTTGCCTACGGTCGCGTTTGCACAGGAAACGATAGCTTCAAATTCTCAATCAGTCTCAGATGCAGCCCCTCTTGCATTCTGCTCGGTCGAACCTGTTACTTTTAGCAGCCAAGCATTGATGCCTAAAGGCCATGTAAAGGTTGAAGCTAATCGAACAGAAATTATTCAAGATGCTGTAGCACTGTTTTCTGGTAATGTAGACATAACGTCAGATACCGCAATAATTAGCGCCTCCCAAGCGCAAGTCAATGAAACAAGTAGTGGGCGAGACCTCATTGCCAAGGGTGATGTGACTTACCAAGACGCACAGCTCAAAGTGGAAAGCGATGCAGTTACCCTACGTTCTGAAGAAGAGCGTTTAGAGATGCAAAACACCCACTACAAACTAACGGGCTTTGTTGGACAAGGTGCCGCCAAAGACATCGTATTAGATACTGACACGGGAATTGTGCTCAAAGAAGTGAGCTTCACGACTTGCCCTGAAGGCGATGAAGACTGGATGATCCGTGCCAGTGAAATCAGTTTGGAAAAAGGAACCGTGTGGGGTCAAGCCAAACACACGCGATTTTACATTGCTGATGTCCCAGTATTTTATTTACCGTACTTTGCATTTCCGGTAAGTAATGAAAGACAAACGGGCTTATTATTTCCCGAACTGACCAGCTCTAGTCGAACTGGAGTGGATTACACCCAACCTTTTTACTGGAATATCGCGCCTAACTACGACATGACTATTTCCCCGCGCTTGATGACACTGCGCGGTCTTCAACTAAATACTGAATTTCGTTACCTAACAGAACGTAGTCAGGGTAAAGCCTACGTTGAATATTTACCAAGCGACTCGGACATTTCAGGTAATCCAGACCGTTATTTTTACCGCCTTGAACATCAAGGGTTAATTGCTGATAACTGGCTACTTAACGTCGATTTTAATGGCCTGAGTGATGACAACTATTTGGTAGATCTGGGCTCAGATTACTATAGCCGTGCAGATACACACTTATATCGGAACATTGGATTGAGTTATTACTCACCAAGTCTCTCGGTCAGTGTGCAAATAAAAGATTTTGAAGTATTAGGTGATACGGCAGACAGCTATCGCGCGGTTCCAGAGATTAAAGTTAACTACAACAAATCGCTGGGTAAATACGTTGAGTTCAACCTTGACTCAGAAGTCGCTCACTTCGATAACACGCTAGATACTGCACCAACGGCAACGCGATTCCATATTGCGCCAACTTTGGCAGTACCGCTTCGCGCGGCGTGGGGGGAACTTGTTGCTGAAACCACAGTATTTCAAACTGTATACCAGCAAGATAATGTGGAAGGCACTGATTTAAAAAAAGATGTAGAGCGTACTCTTGGTCAGGCTCGTCTTTACGGTGCATTATACTTTGAAAGAGATACATCTTGGTTTAGTGACGATATGTCGATGACCCTTGAACCAAAAATTCAGTACCTTTACACGTCTTATGAAGATCAAACCGCCATTGGTTTTTATGACTCTACGCCACTGTTGACCGATGTGGAAGGCTTGTTCCGAGGCCAAGAGTTCAC
Source organism: Pseudomonadota bacterium (assembly GCA_034190055.1). Classification (GTDB taxonomy): domain Bacteria; phylum Pseudomonadota; class Gammaproteobacteria; order Enterobacterales; family Alteromonadaceae; genus Alteromonas. The sequence continues at coordinate 38,632 of JAXHTT010000014.1, forward strand.
TGGCCTTGATAGAATTAGCGACAACAACCAGATTACCCTTGGTGCCACAACGCGTATGTTAGACAAAAACAATCGGGAACAATTCGTTCTTAGTGTGGGTCAGATATTCTACCTTGAAGATAACAAAGTAGTTGCGGCAACCAAAAATCAAGACCGTTCGGCTCTTGCCGCTGAGGTAGATTGGCGCTTTAATCAAAATTGGTTCTTCCATACAGATGTGCAGGTCACCACTGACACTGATAAAGTTGACTTGAGTAGCGTGGGCATTGAGTACCGTCAAGATGATGCCCGCTTTATTCAATTGAGTCATCGCTATGTTCGCGATCTTAGTGGTGAAACCATTAATCAAATTGGTATTTCAGCAAGCTGGCCTATTTCCGAAAATTGGCAGTGGGTTGGACGTACTTACCGTGATTTAGAGCGTAATCGAAGTGTGGAAACTTACGCAGGTATTCAATATGAATCTTGCTGCTGGGCAGTTAGACTGGTTGCTCAGCGCAGTCTGAACAACCGCTACAACGACAGTGGCGTCCAGACAACCGACGATTTTGACTCTGGTGTGTCGCTACAGTTTATTTTCAAAGGCATTGGTTCCTCGGGAACCCAAAGAAGCATGCTTCAAGACGGTATGTTTGGCTATCGTCAGCCTTATAGTTTAAATTAACCCGCAGTTGAGCGCTTATCGGCGCTTAAAAGCAATTAACCAATAATAAAAGAGTGTGTATGAAGTTCATTATCCGTGCATTGATGTTAGGTGCCCTACTCTCGTTTAACAGCGTGGCGCAAGAAGTAATGCTTGACCGCGTTGCTGTGATTGTTGACCAAGGCGTTATACTTGAAAGCGAAATTGATGCCCTTGTAAAAGAAGTTAAACGCAACGCTGAAGCCAATAATCAGCAACTGCCTTCAGATCGTGCGCTTCGTACTCAGGCTATTGAGCGTTTAATTACGAAGAGCCTTCAGCTACAAATGGCTGAGCGCATGGGTATTCGTATTAGCGATCCCCAGCTAGAACAAACCATTGGTAATATCGCATCTAATCAGAATGCAACCATTGAGCAACTTCGCGCACAATTAACTGCTGAAGGCATTGCATACGAAGACTATCGCGAAGATATCCGTGAAGAGATTATCATGGGTGAGGTTCGCCGCGCTAATGTACGTCGCCGTGTTTATATCACGCCCCAAGAAATAGACACGTTAATTGATTTAATGGAACAACAAGGTGAAACGCAGGCAGAGTACCGTTTAGGTCACATTCTTATTGGCTTCCCACCTGAACCAACAGACGAAGATATTCAGGCAGCACGAGAGCGCGCAGACAAAGTTATCTCTCTATTAGAATCGGGTTCTGATTTTGCTAAAATTGCCATTGCGTCATCATCGGGTAACGAAGCGTTAGAAGGCGGTGATATGGGTTGGCTAAACATCAATGCTATGCCTACGCTATTTGCTGAAGCGATTCAAGACAAAGATAAAGACGTCCTTGTTGGCCCCATCCGAAGCGGTGCTGGTTTTCACATTCTTAAAGTACTAGACACCCGCGGTATTGAGAAAGTAACGGTTGAAGAAGTTAATTCTCGTCATATTCTGGTTAAACCATCAATTATTCTAAGCGAAGAAAAAGCAAAACAGATGCTAGTGCGCTTTAAAGAAGAATTGCAAAACGGTGAAGCAGATTTTGCAGAGTTAGCCAAAGAGTATTCAGAAGACCCAGGTTCAGCTCTTCGCGGCGGTGAACTAGGTTGGTCTGACCCAAGCAACTATGTTCCAGAATTTAAAGATGCACTGTCACAACTTGAGCCTGACGAGTACAGCGACCCTGTTCGCACGGTTCACGGCTGGCACTTAATCCAACTTATCGACCGTCGTATGGACGACGCAACGGACAAGCGTAAAGAAGATAAAGCATATCAGCTTATCTTTAATCGTAAATTTTCAGAAGAAACCGAAAACTGGTTACGTGAGATGCGTGATGCCGCTTACGTCGAAGTAGTCGAATCTTAATAATAAGTTATTCATGAGCACACCAATTAAAATAGCAATAACACCGGGAGAGCCGGCAGGTATCGGGCCAGATTTGATCATTAAACTGGCCCAAGAAACATGGCAAGCCCAGCTTGTCGTGTTTGCCGATGGCGACATGCTAAAAGCACGAGCGAGCGCCTTAGGGCTTCCGTTGACGCTAATCGATTACGATGCAAATAACCCGCAGATACAAGCTGCGGGTTCGTTGTTTATTAAGCAGATAGACAAAACCGCTGACGTTATCCCCGGAACCCTTGATAGTGAAAACGGGCTTTATGTGGTTGAAACCTTACGTCAAGCGTGCCAAGCCAATATGGACGGTGACTTTGATGCCGTTGTGACAGGTCCAGTGCACAAGGGCATTATCAACAAAGCAGGTGTATCCTTTAGTGGCCATACAGAGTTTTTTGCTTACCAGTCTAATACCATTGATGTGGTTATGCTGTTGGCAACTGAAGGGCTCAATGTAGCGCTTGCTACAACGCATATTCCCCTTGAGTACGTAGCAAAAGCAATCACTCGCGAGCGCCTGCACAAAGTTATTCACATTATCAATACTGACCTGAAACTAAAGTTTGGCATTAAAGAGCCACACATTTATGTATGCGGATTAAACCCGCACGCGGGTGAAGATGGCCATATTGGTACTGAAGAGATCCACACTATCGTCCCAGCGTTAAATGAACTGAGAGACGAAGGCCTTAAAATTACAGGTCCCCTTCCTGCTGATACGATCTTTCAGCCTAAATATTTAGAAAATGCCGATGTTGTCCTTGCTATGTATCACGACCAAGGCTTACCCGTGCTAAAATATAAGGGTTTTGGGGCGTCAGTGAATATCACATTAGGCTTACCTTTTGTTCGCACTTCAGTCGACCACGGTACTGCATTAGATTTAGCAGGTACTGGTGAAGCCGACGCCGGTAGTTTCAGAAAAGCATTGGAAAAAGCCATTGAGCTTGCACATCATCAACAATGAGTAAAACACACTTAGGCCATACGGCCAGAAAGCGATTCGGACAGAACTTCCTACACGATGACTACGTGATAGGTAAGATTGTTGCGGCCATCGCACCAAAAAATGAGCAAAACTTGGTAGAAATTGGGCCGGGTTTAGGTGCACTTACCGATCCTGTTTGTGAAGAGGTTGACGCACTAACGGTTATTGAACTTGACCGTGATCTTGCCAAGCGACTGCGACACCATCCATTTAACGGCGAAAAACTAACCGTTATCGAGCAAGATGCGATGACAATGGATTTCGGCGCACTATGCAAAGAAATGCCAATAAAAGACAAAAAGCTTCGGGTGTTTGGTAACCTGCCTTACAACATTTCTACGCCACTAATGTTCCATCTTTTTGACCATGCTCACTGTATTGAAGACATGCACTTTATGCTTCAAAAAGAAGTGGTTAATCGACTAGCCGCGGGGCCAGGCTCTAAAAATTACGGCAGACTTTCAGTAATGGCGCAGTATTACTGCCACGTGATCCCTGTACTGAACGTCCCCCCTGGTGCTTTTAAGCCACCACCGAAAGTAGATTCTGCCGTTGTAAAGCTAGTACCGCATCAATCTCCACCCGTTGATGTTGAATCAGTGAACACGCTGGAACGTGTCTGTGCCCAAGCGTTCAATCAGCGCCGCAAAACAATTCGCAACTCACTGAAAGACAGCTTAGGTGAGGAAGAAATCCGTGAATTAGGGATAGACCCAACTTCTCGCGCAGAAGTGCTATCGCTTAACGATTTTGCCACTATAGCCAACGCTGTATCGGCGAAAGAGCACCAACAAGAGCAATAAGTTTCTCTATGGATGTACTTGATATAAAGGTGCGGGTGAAAAACCGTCACCTTCCTGACCACCTTCCCTCTGACTCAAAGCAGTTTGCATTCGCCTACCACATTACTATTGAAAACAATAGTGAGCATACGGTACAGCTGCTAAGTCGTTACTGGAAGATAACCGATGCTAACGGTAAAACGTCAGAAGTAGAGGGCGATGGAGTGGTTGGGAAACAGCCAATAATGAGGGCAGGTGAAAATTTTGACTATACCAGCGGAGCAGTCATTGACACACCGGTTGGCAATATGGAAGGCTACTATGTAATGGAACTAGAGAACGGCGAGCGTTTCCGCGTTCCTGTAAAAGTATTCCGCCTAGCCATTCCAAGCATTCTTCATTAAGGTTTTTATGTCCAAAGGTAACACCTACGTCATTGGCGATATTCAAGGCTGTTATGACGGTCTTCGCCGCGCATTAGATAAAGTCGAATTTGACGAGACGAACGATAAATTGCTTGCCGTCGGTGATTTGGTTGCACGAGGAGAAGATTCGTTAAACACATTACGCTTTCTGAAATCACTTGGCAGTCAATTTAGCAGCGTATTGGGTAATCACGACCTACATTTACTCGCCGTTGTTAACGACATCCGTAAAGCCAAAAAATCAGACAAATTAACGCCATTACTCAATGCTTCGGACTTGACCGAACTTATTTATTGGTTGCGTCAATTCCCGCTGGCAATGAAATTAGACGAACAATCAGTAATGGTCCACGCTGGGCTCTACCCTAAATGGTCTATCGATAAGTGCATTTCACTGAGTGATGAAGTTAGCAACATCCTAAAATCCGATGATTACGCTACGTTTCTATCCAGCATGTACGGGAATACACCAGACAACTGGTCAGATAATCTTGAGGGTGACGAGCGACTGCGTTTTATTGTGAACGCCTGTACCCGCATGCGGTTTGTTCATACAGACGGCACACTCGATTTTGAAAATAAGTCTCACCCTGGTGCGGTATCACACAGCACCAGTAGCACGCTAAGACCATGGTTTGAGGTTGAGAATAAAAAGCTTGGTGATGATCAACGAGTAGTATTTGGGCATTGGGCTGCTCTGTCTGGCGAGACAAATAGTTATCGGTTTATTGGCTTAGATACGGGTTACGTGTGGGGACAAAGTATGACGCTACTCAACCTAAACACATCATCGCTCATTAGTATTTCGGCATAACGCTTCTATTTACTACCGCTAAACGCTAAAAAAGCGCTATTGATGAAGGTCTTCCCTCCCTTTTACTGGTTGTACCAGCAAAAACATCAGTACTTATGTGATAAATAAAATAAACATTAAGTTATTGTCGCCGATACATTTACTTGTGATAGTAACGATGATGTTTCGTTATCCACTCAGTATTTGAACAAACACGTGCGCATAAGCGCTATATTTTGTTAACTGAGACGGGTAATATCGTTAGGGAAAAAAATAAAAAAACACTCATCCAGGAGTTCCGATGAAAATAACGGTAGCCACACGCGTAATCGGGGGATTTGTAGCGATTAGCGCACTTCTAATCGTTATAAGTGTTGTTTCACTATATAACCTCAATTCTATAGGCTCTGCGACTGAAGAAGTAAACGACGTTGCTCTGCCCACTGTAGCGGGCAGTAATGCGCTCAAAGCAAGCTTCCTGAATATGGGTCGACTTACCTTCGAGAGCTACATCGAAGAAGATCTCAACGGACTTAAAGACAAGAGAGCGTCATTCAACTCTGCCAAAGATACCTTTGAAAATGAGTATCAAAAGCTGGCGCAAGCTGTTAATAACGAGCCAGAGTTGAGAAGTACGCTCAAGAATGTCCGTGAATCGTATGATGCATACATCACCAATGTTGAGGCCATGTATAAGAATCACCAAATGTACCTCGACCTACGCAACAACATTCAAGATAGACTGGGTGATGCTGAAGATAATGCAGACGATGCCTCTACCTACCTTCTGGATTTTTCGGACTTAGACTCAGTACAGCGCGACCCTAACCTTAGACGGGCTGCTGAAATTGGTGGTCAACTTGAAACTTCACTTCTTTCTCTACTGACCGTTTCATACGAGTATATAAAGACCCAAACCCTAGTGCGTTCGCAGACACTCGGTAACGAGGTCGATCTTGTTGTTGAAAAAGTGGTTACCCAGCTAAGTGATATGGTTGAGGCAGCGGGCGGTCGTGATGATTCAGGTACACTTGATGATATTAACGACTTGGTTAACGATGCCATCAACGCCATTAAAGCTAATGATGGCGTAGTGCAGCTTCATGTTGATCGCCTAGAGCGCAGAAATGATGCAGAAAAGGCACTTAACGCATCAGATTCAAATATCACCCAAGGGGTTGTCGCACTTGAGAACCTGCTTAACCTTGCTGATAGAAAAGCGTCTCATATAGAAAACCAGGTGAATGGTGCCATTACAACGGGCAACACGTTCGTTATTGTGGTGGTGATTATTTCGATCGCGGTAGCGGCTTTCATCGGGTATGTAACCGTTCGTGCTATCACACGTCCTCTATACCGGGTAAATGAACTTCTTACTGTAGCGTCATCGGGCGACCTTACTCATCGCTTAGACGACTCAGCACAAGACGAATTCGGGCTATTAGCAAGGAACTGTAACAAGCTAATCGGCAATCTGAAAGAGCTTATTACCGCTATTAACGTTCGCGCAGAGCAGCTAGCAGCTGCGTCAGAACAAACATCAGCAGTGACGGCACAAACCACTCACTCTATTCAGGATCAGAAATCACAAATTGGCCAAGTCGCAACGGCTACAACAGAAATGCACTCAACGTCGCAGCTTGTTGTACAGAGTGCTGAAGACACACTGAGCCAGATTCGCCATGCAGATGCTGAGGCTGAAAACGTTCGCCAAATCTCGCTAGAGAATAAAAACACTATTGAAATCTTATCTCGTGATGTGCAAGAAGCGGCCGACGTTATTAATAAGCTCCATCAAGATAGCGCGAGCATTGGTGGCATTCTTGACGTGATTCGCGGTGTTGCCGATCAAACTAACTTACTTGCATTGAATGCCGCTATCGAGGCTGCACGCGCCGGTGAACAAGGCCGAGGCTTTGCGGTAGTTGCAGATGAGGTAAGAACCCTTGCGAGCCGAACACAGGAGTCGACGCAAGAGATCAACGCCATGATTGAGGTACTTCAAGCTGGGGCTGAAAAAGCAGTATCTGTGATGGAACAGGGTAAAGAACAAACTGCTGCATGTGTTGCACAAACCGAAAAAGCCACACAAGCGCTAGATATTATTACCGATGCAGTTCACAAAGCTCATGACGTTAGCTCTCAAATTGAGCAGTCTGCCCGTGAACAAAATACGGTATCGCAAGAAATCAGTGAAAAGCTTGAAACTATTGTTGGCATTGCAGAAGAGACAACTTCGGGTGCACAGCAAACATCTGAGTCTAGCCATGAAGTGGCGCGACTTGCTGAAGAGTTACAACAGTCTATTAGACAGTTTAAGGTGTAACGCTTTTTACAAACCTGTTTTAAGAAGGGGCTTTTAGCCCCTTTCTTGTGTCTGTTCCAAAACACTTAGCAACGCTAAACTGAGCATTAAGTGGCTTTTTTACGTATGAGCATTACAAGAAAACAAATTTTAAAAATCCTATGCTTACTAACATTTACCGTCTGTCACTTTTTATTGCTACGATACTGATATCCACCATGAGCCAGTCTGAACCAACGTATTACAAAGATACAGAAAC
>JAXHTT010000140.1:0-9803 GCA_034190055.1 Pseudomonadota bacterium
GGGTATTTAGCAAAAATAAACGGTTTGCTTCAACTTCCCCTTGGTTGGCTAAATAGCTTTTTACCGCTTTACTGCGCAAGTCGGCTAGTTCAATTAACTCACTTTCAGGAATGTCGATACTATTACGAAGCTTGTTGTAACGGGCAATTGTCAGCGCTCTTTGCACATCCTCTTCGTTAATCTCATCAATAAAGTCATCATTACTGTTTTGATCTTCACCTTCACTTGCTAACTCAGGGTACAACTGAGCCACCATGTTCTTATATTCTTGATCAAGGTCGGGCGTAAACATCTCTACATAGTGTGACAAAAGGGCGTCGGCTAATGGGCCTTCCAGTGGTATACGGCTGCCAGTTAATGGCTCATCTTGCGGGTTACCACTGTTACTGAGGTTTTCAATGTCACCACCTGTAGAAGTCTTCCCGTTCGTACTTGAACTGCCGGAGGTAGTAGTGGAGTTAACAAGCCCACTTTTTGCGAACAGCGTGGCATTTAACTGGCGTTGTGCCAGCGTGCTTGAATCTGATACCGCATTAACCGTACCTTCAATGTTCACTCTGAGCCCAGGGCGTTTTTTTAAGGCCTCAGCTAAGGTGTTTAGCTTTTCCTTGGCTTCAGCATTTAGCTTGTGGTCTCCAAACGTAAACGCAACACTGTCTAGCTCATCGTCACTGCCAACCAGATTTGCTAGTAGTGAAAACGGTGCGGTTACCGCCTTGGTAATGATATTGCCAATAGCATTAAGGATTATGGAGCCAAAGCTAAAATCTGGGCTGTCTACGTCTCCAGATACATCTAAACCTAAATCTATAACGCCGTTGCTATCTTCTAGCAGCGCGATAGCTAGCCCAAGCGGCAAACTTAGCGCTTGGTCAGAATTAGATTTTTTACCTAAGGTTAGCTGGTCAATAACCACATGATTTTTACCTTCCAGCGCTTTACCATTGAGTTTGTATTGCACCGCTAATGACAACAAACCTTTGTCAATGTAATAGCCCATATAGGTGCCAGAATAGGGGTTAACTGATGTAAGTTCAGCGCCTTTTACAGAGAAGTTTAAATCTAGGTCTAGATCACTTTTTAACGGGTGAATGGTGCCCGCTAGTTTTACTGGTGCATAGTTATCTATTTTTCCAGTAATATCCACATAGGCCGGCGTATCTGAACGTGAGTCTATGCCTGTTACTTTCCCATTTAGGCTTTCAATGGCCGACGCGAATTTTGGTGTTAATGAGTAGTCAGCAAAATAGGCTTTACCGTTCTCTATTGATATAGCGTTAACGGCAATAGCGAGCTCTTGAGCGTTTGAAATCGCCTTTTCACTAGTAGTAGATGCTGCCGAATTTGTTGAGTTCATGCTGTCAGGTTCGCCAGCGATATTATTTTTAGCGGGTTGCTCTTCTTTGTTGTCTTCTTTTGAAGCAACAAGTAGCTTACTCACATTGGTTTGCTTGGCTTCGTCAATAATGAGTCGAGCGAAGGGCGATTGTAACTGAACATTGTCTACGCTTAACTGGTTTAAGGCATGGTTAAAATCAATATCGTCCACTATTAATGACTGCCATTGCAACAACGGCTCTTTGGCATCATCTAGAACACTTAAGTCACTAACCTTCGTATTTGCCTTAACGTTTAATGTCTCAGTTCCCTCATCACCGACCGCAGCGTGAAATTCAACATTTAGATTGAATAGTCCCTCTTCTAGGGTGACATTAGCGTAGGGTGAAATATATTGCTGAAATTGATTAAGTGCTAGTTGCTCAATAGCTGCTTTGCCCTTAACCGTTTGTTCTGCAATAACTAGGCTTCCGCTACTTGTTAGGGTACCTTTTGGTGTATTACTAAAAGCCTGAGTATCGGCAGAGACTTGTAGGCTTGTTGTATAAGAAATAGGTTTAGTGAAATCAGTGGTGATTTCACCGCTTTCAATATCCAATCGACTAATTCTATAGTAGGTGCCATCACTTACACTGCGCTCTAGCATATCAATAGTACCGTTATTGAATGCAAACTTTTGTAGCGCAACCTTCCATGTCGTTTCTTGCTCTAGTTCCTGTGAATTTGTATTCGCATTGGCGCTTGTTTGAGTAGCAGAGGCGGTCAGACTTTTAGGTGTAAACAGGCGCTGTAAATTGAGCCCTGTCTCGTCAAACAAGCCCGACACTCTGACATCGTCTAGCGCAACTTTAGCAATATTTACCTGTTGCGTTGCGCCGTTTACGTTTATGTCGTGAACGGCGAATGAAGGGATGGCGAGGATCTCTTTCGAGATACTGGCGCTATCTGGCGAGCTTGATGACGCGGCTGATGATGTGGGTGCTGATGTGGGTGATGATGCAGTGGAATTAAACACCAAATTGTTGACGGCAAATTCACCGCCTTCCAGTAAAAACTGAAACGCCTCTCCCTCTTCAAAAGCCTGCGCCTGAAGGCTTAAGTTAACGGTGCCGTCTACCAGTTTCGCTTCTACCAAATCTTTCGATAGCGACCATAGCGGTGCCAGAGCAACGTTACTTATCGCAACGTCTGTAGCCACTTTAAAGGGAGAAAGTTGGAACTTACCTTTAATTGAAACTGTGCCTTTCTCGGCGGTAAGCAAATCAAACTGATATTGATTAAACGCGGCTTGGCTATTCTCATTAACACTAATTACAGCATGTGTATCTAGGTCTTGCAGTGCAACATCCAATTCCGGGTAATCAAGCAAGGTATCGGTAACTTCGTCTTCTAAAACTATATGGCCGTTACTTAGTATAAATTGACCTAGTGTTATTCTAGGGATCTGCCCTTCAGATACGTCTTCCTCTTCATTTTTCTCATTAGCACTGCGCTTTTCAAGGTGAGCGAGAATATCGGAAAAGTTAAATGTTTGAGTATCGTTATCGGTATTTAAACGTGCCACTTTTGCATATGGCGAATTGATAGTTAACGACTCAATCGCAGGAGTGAAAGTAAACAACGATTGCCAGAAACCAATGTCTAGCGATAAATTACCGACACTAAAAAAGCGATTATTTAACGCCTTAGTATTGGTATCGCTGCTACTTTTACTTTGCTCGTCATTGTCATTGTCACTGTCACTGGTGGCTGATGGCTTAGATTCTGAATAGATGACAAAATCAGCAATGCCTACCTTCAATAGGAAAGGGTTTATCGCAATATCTTTTACCGTGGCATTTCGACCTGTATTTTCTTTTACTAGGTTAGGTAATTTTGCCTCTAGCACCGCAGGGGTTACTACGCCTAAAAGCAGGGCATAAGTAAGATAGAAAAGGACAAGGTAGGTAGTAACTCGAAACCACTTTGGTTTCGCTGAAAACCAAGATGTTGCATTTTGCATAGGCGATTAGGCTGCGTAATTGAGTATGAAAAGATGAGCAAGGTTGCTATTAGAAATACAACCTTGCAAAAAAGATTTAAAACGTATTAAGTTCTGCGAGACAGCATATATCAATACGCCTTTGATAGATTACAGAGCCGCTAGCAAATTATCTAGGCCAGATTTGAAGAGTGCTTGGGTTTCTTCATCGGCATTTACATTTAAGTACGAGCTAATTTGAGTAGCAAAGCTGGCAATCATATCAGTTGATAAGCCAAGCGCTTCAAACTGTTGTTTCAAATCATTTACAGATTTAAGTGTAGAACTATATTCAGAGGCTTTATTCAGTAAGCCTGATAGTGACGAGCTAGAACTTGCAGCTGTATCACCGCTAAGTGACGGTACATTTTCAAGTAGGCCATCAATGCCGGGAATACTGTTTGCCAGCTGCGCGTAGTCACCGCTAGAAAGGTTACCTTGAACATAGTTCATGATAGAGGCAATACCGCCTTCTGACTGGGTTTCAGATACATTGAGATTATCAGAAACTGTACCCACCAAGCTAGATAGGTCGATACCAGACGCAGCACTTGTCGCCATTTCAGTTAAGCTACTAGTAGTAACTGTTGAGTCAGCTTTTTTATCGCCTAAAAGACCTTTTAGCTGGTCTATATTGGCGTTTGCGTTTGTTGTAAAGACTGTAAGAGCAAGCACAGCAGGTGCTAAAGCGAAACGGTTCATAGTAAGTTTCCTTGTTGAACGCCAAAAAAGTGAAAGCCCTAATGGCGTAGAGCGATTGCAAACACTCGTAGTTATTAGCTATCGATTATCTAAACCTTCCATAAATTAGAAGTATTAAGGTATGTGATTACTTACATTCTACCTTAATACAGCAGTGTTTTCTTCAGGTGAAATGTAAAGGTGCTTTACACTTTTACTCAACCGCAGGGCTACTAGTTGTTTTGCAAGTAGCAAGTAGGTAGCATGCAGGTATTACGAACTAGGTACGTGTGAATTAGTGAAAAATTAAGTCAATTAGACAAAACACTAAAAGGAGCGGTGAGCTCCTTTTAGTATTCTGACTGATTTTCGGCTTTATTTACTTCGTTTTAGGCGGAATAATTATACGCTCTACATCAGGAGTGGCGTTCTTTTCAGCATTTGTTGTATCAAGTTGCGAGCCCAGTTGATAGTCTAATTGGACGAGAAGCCCAGTTTGTCTGACGCCTTTGCCACCTTGAATACGTGGTTTATATTCCCACTGTTTTAATGCCACTTTAGCACTTTTATCAAACACGCCAGCTGGCTGAGATTTAACCACTTTTATATTATCTGTTGTGCCTGTTTCAGTGATATCGAAAGACAGTACGACAAAGCCTTCGAGTTCATTTTGTTCTGCCTTTTCTGGGTAGATGGGGGGAACGCGTTTAACGGGTGATGCTTCATTAACTCTCGATTTATCCATGTTGGCTTCAGCTTTTGGCGGTGGTGGTGGCACGTTAGCCAATGCGGTATTAATAGTCAGTAAAGCTGCAACAGAAAGTACGCTCGCTGCCAGTACTTTATTGCTGCGCACAGGTTGTTTTATAGCATTTAAACGTTTGATCATAGTCGTCTTTTCTCCAAAGGTTGGGTACAAAGTTATAGTGCGTGAACAATGCTCGGCACACTGCACAAGTGCTTTTGCATAGGTGAGTTTTTCCTTCTCTGTCTTGTTTTTTAGTACAGCATGATCACAAGCTAGCTCTTGGTTTATTCTGAAAGACTTAAGCGCAAGCCAAACTAGTGGGTTAAACCAAAAAAGAATGGCGATAGTTAGTGCTAGCGTATTCCACAGGTGGTCATAATGTTTGCGATGAACGGCTTCATGCTCCAATACCAGTGCCTGTTGCTGCTGTGAAAACGTTGCTTTAAATGAAAAGGGAATAAGCACTTTGGGCGCGATGAAGCCAAACAGCATAGGGGTGGCTGCTTTACTGGAATAGTAGGCATTAGTGTGGATTGCGCGTCGCTTCCCTATCGAAGTCCATGTTGCAAAATGATGTACTAAAACATAGGCAGTGATAATGCTTGCACCTAGTGCCCAAAGAATAAACCAGGTTTCAATTGTAATAGTGTCCGCTGTTGGTTTAACGCCGACTACATAGCGAGCAAAGCTATTTGATGGGATGCTAACCATCGACAGCGGAAGGTTGTTAACTATCAGGCAACCTGGTATCAGCGCCCATAGCTTATACGTTAACGAGGTACCTAATCTAGATGTAAAAAAGTGTTCAGAGACAATGAGTAAAATGAGCGTCAGTGACAAAATGCCTTGTTGAGCGATAATCCAATCAATCATTATTCTCTTCCCACTCTTTTATAAGCGCTTTAAGCTCGTTCACATCTTGTTTTGTCAGCGAGTTTTGATTCGCAAACCCAGCAACCATAGGCGCGATTTTTCCTTTAAATAATCGACTTACAAAACTTGTCGTTTCTTTCTTTGTATAATCTTCGCGAGCAATAAGCGGGTAATAAAGGTACTGGCGCTGCTGTTTTTCAAAGCCTAATACTTCCTTTTTTACCAAGCGACCCAATAGTGTTTTTACGGTTTTTTCATGCCAATCTTTTTTATCGTTTAACCGTGAAACCACTTCACTTGATGTAGCGGGGTGGTCGTCCCACAGTACGTCTAGTACTTCAAATTCGGCGTTTGAAATTTCAGGTTTGTCTGACATTTTACTCATAGTGACAATATCTAATTTAATGATTACAGTTGTAGTCGATTAGTTTAGATTACACTTGTAATTCTAAAGCGCAAGTTTTTTTGTGTATTTTTTAAACCCTTTTTGTAGGGGAAGAGGAGTTCGTTCAGTGCTTTCGTATTTTTGAGCAGGTATGTGCCTGAAAAAATGAGATAAATAGACTAAGGCAACGGCTTGAGTGCGGCGACGTGTTGCAAAAGAGGCGTGTGGTTCTCTTTAGTAAAGGACGTTAAAGTTAAGATCGTTTGACTCTAAAAATTCGCCTAAGATACGCGCTTGTTGGTTTCCTCTTGGAACCATTACGTAGCATTCTGGCTTAGGGTACACTTCCTGAAGGTCGTACCATAAAGTGTCTAAAACATCATTGCCGAATTTTAAAAAGGTTTCGCCCCAAGACGTTTTATAGATTACCGCCACATCTTCAACCGTGGCTTTTTGACGTAAAGTCGGGAAATTTACAATAGCGAAAGTTGCGGTTATACGTTCGGGCGCGAGTAGGTCGTTGCGGGGTAGCGACGATACTTTAACGGGCGGGAAATACTTGCACAAATGCTTTAAGAGATCGTTAAGATCTAATTCACTTACTTCGCCATAGTTATAGTCTAAATAAACCTTACTGCTGGTATCGATAATTTTACTTGATACCAACCATACCATTAGCGCAATTGCACTAGGCGCTTGGGATATTTTTTGTGCTTCATCAATGATGCCGGATTTACTCAACAAATCACCGGCGTAGGCAGACCATACCTCATCACCGTTTTTAAGCTGGCGCATGGCAATTGTGATTTTTTCACAATAAAGGCTTTCATCGAAGGCACGCCGAAGAAATTCTATTTTATCTTCTTTTTTTGCGTAATAGGTACTTAAGCGCCTGCCCAAAACGGTCATGTCTTTTTCATCCATCACTTGCTGGTGGTCGCTGAGTTCCTTAGAAATGCGTCGGTAGCATTTTAAAAGAAAACTATGGACACGGCGACTAAGCTGCACACGCTCACTAAACGCCCAATCCTGCTGATTGTCTAGATGCAGTATCTGTTTTCGGCTCCATCCCCACTGTCTTGCATAGGACGCTAAAATTTTGCGTTTAAAGTTTGGCTTTTCTCCCTCGAAAAGGGGCTGGCTCAAGGGGCATGCGCATTTTAAATATAAGCATTGCTGCAGTATCCCAATGTCCTCGGGCTGTCCGTTGGCTTTATAGTGGGTAATGAGTTCATCAAACATTAATGCGTATGGGTCGATGTCTGCGACGCGACCCGGTGCTTCAGCACCCCGGTGAACGTGTTTTTTTAGTAGGTTACAGAGCGGCTGCCCATTCGAAATGTTGGCCAAGTAGACTTCAAGCTTTGCCATTTTTAAAACCGACTTGAATGGAGAATCCATTGCTTTCCCCAACTGCCAAATGGCTGCACCAAACAGCTCGCTGGCATCGAGTTTTTCTAAGTGACCTAAATCCATAAACCAGTCTAAATCTGGTGAGCCGCCTTTTTCCAAACTGTTATAAATGGCCTGGTATTGTTTTTCTGTGGTTTTTTCTGGTGTAAGCCACCAGAAGGGGGCTTTGCCCGCTACTACAATATTGGTGTTGTAAAATTCGGCTTTTAAAAACAGTGCTTGTGCAGAGCCTGCGCTTTCACCTTCAGCAATACCGAAGTCATTTTCCTTTACTTTATCAATCTCTGACAAAAAGAAGTGAACTTCAATGCCAAAGGTGTGTTCCGCCCATTTTTCAATAGCAGTTAGCTTTTGTTGTAGTAAGGAAAGCTCTGTATCTGAAAAGCGATTACCTTCAATGCACACCCAAAAATCGAAGTCTGAGTCATCAGTTTGCGCAATCGTGCCCACACTCCCCATTAGGACGAGTGATTCTATAGCCCGTTGCCTCGGCCAGATCTGCTTGATATCAGAAAAAAGATAACTCTCGGAGGGGAAACATCGTAAAAGTGCCTTTTCGATATCAGGCCTAAAAGAGTAGTTACTGATGCCAAAAGGAACGATCTCGTCCGACGATAGCGGGGCAATATAACCCGGAAGTGCTTCGTGATTTACGTGCACAAGAAATGGAAGAACGTGAAAAAGTGGCTTGTGCTTTTCTGGCATAAGTGTAAGCGCACGTTCAATACGTGCTTTGTTATACCTTAATACACGCAATAACCTAATGGTAAGGTTTTGCTGGACGGAAAGCGGCTGCTGCGTTGCCATTATGTTAATCTGCTCTTTTTCATCCCGCCAAGCATAACGCTAATTTGCGTCGACTTCCTCTATTTTTATGCGCCTCATTTCATTAAAACGCGCTTCACAATCAAGCGGGCGCGTCTTTAGGTATTGTAATTTCAACCCTAAGCCCGCCTTGTTTCGAGCTTTGCATGATAAGTGTTCCGCCATGCTTTTCCACTGCTTTTAGCGCTATGGTTAAACCCAGTCCAAATCCTTCGGTATGCATCTGATTTCCAGCTCGGTAAAACGGCTGCATCAACTTTTCAATTTCATTGTTATCTACGCCCACGCCATTGTCTTCAACAACGATGACAACATTATTAGTATCCGAAGAAACCCTTACAGATACTGGTTGCCCTTTGTAGGAGTACTTACACGCATTACCTACGATGTTGTCTAACGCCTGGTGCAGCGCTTCGGGAAAGCCGTTTATGATGGCAATATTTTTACGGGACTTGTCAAAGTATAGTGAAGTCGGAATTCCTGGATAGTTAATAGCCATATCATCCAAAACACGATTGCATAATGCGATCACATCACATGGTTCTGCTGCCTGCGGTGTTTGCTCCAGCGTTGAGAAGTTTAAAATTTGCTGAATGAGTTGGTCCATTCGGTGGCAGTCACTATGTATTTGCAGAACGTGTTTGTTATCTGATTGATGCTGTTCGATGATTGCAGCAGATGCTTGAAGCCGAGCTAGTGGCGCGCGCAATTCATGGGATACGTCGTGCAATAACCTTTTTTGTGCCTCTATAGCATCAGAGGTTTTACGAACCATAAAGTTTATATCGGCTGCTAAATCACTGAGTTCGTCGCCGCGAGAAAGTAGCTGAGAGGGGACTGGTGTCGCGGTTTGGTCGTTGGCGTATTTTCGACTAAAGGCGCCTAAATACTTAATTGGTTTTACAATGCTCCAACTAAGTAGGGCACTTACTAATGCAGAGGCTAAAAATATAAATACAAACTGCACTGACTGAAAGCGGCTTAATACATGTTTATAGATTCGCGGCGTTTGCGGTTGTCTTAATTGAACGATGTACTGCGTGTTTGAAGGGCCATAGATTTCACGTGTTACCCGTTGGTCGTCAGGCGTTTTATTCATGCGGTAGTGATAAATGGTATCGCCATCTACCGAGGTTATTAACATGGGGATCAGCTGTTTTTCTCGACCATTTCTGCGTTTAATCCACTCTTTGATCTCGTTTCTAGCCCTGCCCTTAGTAAACGTTTCATGTTCGTATCGCCATACAATTCTTTCAGCCTGATTGGTCGCATCGTCAAAAAAACGTTTGGTATAGTTACTTGAGGTATATTCATTTACTAAGACGTAGCCAGTTGCCGCCATAACCGCTAAGCTGGCTATCCAAAAAGCAACAAAAATTCGCCAGAACAAGCGCTTAATCCCTAAGTTAGCTTTTATGTCCGACCATTTAATGTTACTTATCATGAACTATATCTTCTATTCTGTTTGCTGAGGTACGGTTAGCATTTGGTAGCCAACACCGCGGACAGATTGAATAACG
>JAXHTT010000141.1:0-9656 GCA_034190055.1 Pseudomonadota bacterium
CACGCTCTCTCCTGTGTCCAGGAGGGCTGTGAAATCAAAGAAAGGCAGTGCTCTCGAAATTTAGACAGTGCCTGGCCGAAGGCAAGCAGTCGCTCAAATTTTTCGACTTGCTGCTGTTCGTGCCACCTGTCATGGTAAATATATTGTTTGCGCCCTTTTTCATCATAGCCAACGGCTTGAATACTTGCCTTGCTATCTCGACTGATGAGTGTGTCTCGCCAATTCGGCGGAATAACGAGCTTCTTAATACGTTTAATCACCCGCTCGCCCGTTACTTTTTTGCCACTGCTGTAACGATAATAAAACCGCTTGTTCCCACAAGGGATCCGCCTTATTGTCAGGTGGCTATCGTCTGAATACACGTTGCAATAGCCTTTAATCCTTTTCATTTTTATTTACTCCTTTCCCGTACTCGCCCTAAACAGTATCTGTTTGAGGCCTGTAAAGCCACGTGTTAACAGCCGTTGCGCTCTACTACTTACATATCGCTGTGGCGAAATCACTTTAGAACAACAGCGCTTATTTATGAGTACAAGGTACAGCCGAAATAAACGAATTGATCACTTAGACGTTTATCCTTGGAACAGCATTAATCTTCTATTGATTATGGCTGTTAGGTTGGGCCGTAACAATTTTTCACACACTTTGTAAAATAATCGCAGTACTAACGCTAGTCTCGACTAATTAAGGTGATAAAGGGGTCGCTTTTAGGAATGATTGGTCTGGACATTACTCCCTTTCATAAACTAAATCACATGTAATATTCTGAAAATAACTCTAATTTTCATAAGGATAGAGATATTCGCATCACTATTTAAACTTAAGTACAAGACCTAGACGACAACCTTCGGAATATAAATTGAATAGTGCTTATATAAAGACGTTTAATTCACCGCCTACAAAGCTCAGATGAATAGTAAATGAATGTAGGCAGCTGTTTTAGTAACTAAGAAGATTTAGTTAGTGAGTCCAAGAAAGAAGTCGAGGATTTAAAAGTGAGTATTCAAAATTCGAACGAAATTGATTCAGAAAACGCTAAAAGTAATGAACATGAAAATTTACGAGCTAATTTAGTATCTAGTAATGAGCTTCAAGTTGCCGCTGTATTCAGCTCAAAGCAAAAAGTGCAAGAAGCGTTAGCAGTAGTGCAAGACCAAACATCGATTGAGTCGTCTCAAATTGAGATAATTGAAGCCGGCGACCCGAATATGAGTGAAAAACTTGAACGCAGCAGTGCGTCGATAGGAAAAGGTATGTGGTCTTCACACCTTCTTCTTGGCTCACTGGGACTCGTTGTGGGCTTAATTGCTGCTTTCTTACTAACGCAGTTTGGCCCTGCCCTCACGCAGCAAAACCCGCTGTTTACGTATATAGCGTTAATAAGCCCGGGTCTATTTATAGGGCTCTTCGTAGCTGGTTTAATTGGCTTGCGCCCAGATAGAAATGAAGTGATACAAACAGTACGCCATGCGATTCGCTATGGCAAAGTAGCCTTGGTTATTAATCTTAAGAAGTCTCAATCATCGTCAAAAGTGTCTCAAGTGTTAAAACAGCATAGTGACAGTGTGGTCGAATCAATTCGATAGTAATATTAATTCCATTACATGCAGCAATGCATAAATTTAGAATGTGTTAGAGTAGTGAACAATTGAGCGAGCTGCTCCAATAAAAATCAAGGGCAATACATCGAAATTCGTATGTATTGCCCTTTGGTATTTGGTCAGTGGTAATTTGAAAGAGAGACTAGGCACCAATTGTATGGATTTAATATTTTTTGATTTAGACGGGACCTTGTTAAACAAGTCTTCAGAAATTTCTTCTTTCACAAAAGATACCTTGAACTTATTGAGCGAGAGGGACATTGCCTTCACAGTAGCAACAGGGCGTACCATGCATTCAGCACAATTTGTGCTACAGGGTCAATCCTTTGTACTTCCGCATATTTACAATAATGGCGTAGCCATTTGGGACCCAAGCGGAAATGCGCTAACACTGGAAAACCTACTCGCGCCTAGTGAAGCCAATCTTATTATTGAGCACGCGGTTAAGAATAACATTACACCTTTCATTAACACGGTAAATTTGGATAGCCCTGACCACGAGCACGTGATTTATCATTCAGCGCCAAAGCACCAAGTGGAATTCGATTTAATCGACAAATACTTTTCGCGAACAAAAGCGCGGCTTGCCTCCATCGAAACCTTACCGGCTGATGCTCACATTACGAATATCAGTATGATTGGCGATGCAGCGCTGGTTTATGATATGTACAAACAACTAAACATGCATGACGAATTAATTGCCTATTCCGGCCCTGCCATTGAGGGCGATGAATATCGTTGGATGGACGTTCACCATAACCTCGCCAATAAAGGCAGCGCTGTTGAGTTATTACGAAATCAATTAGATGCGAGCAATGTTATTGTTTTTGGTGATAGTGACAACGACTTGAGCATGTTTAAGCTTGCTGACGAAGCTTATGCGCCATCAAACGCAAAACCTTATATCAAAGATGCCGCCACTTCTGTAATTGGGCATCACGATGAAGATGGAATCGCTCGTTTCCTGAGAGAGCGATTCTCACTTTAACCGTTGTTGGCGCTTAGGCTACATAATAAGGTGAAAACGTAGCCCCCTTTTATGTAGCCAGGCTTTAGATTAGCCGGTCCTAATAAGGGCCCATCTTAATAAGGGTCCATTGCTGAATTGTATTGATGGTGGCCCTGATTATGTTCGCTTGTTATATTTTCACTTATCTAAGTGCTACCATTCGATAGGCTCTCTGTCTTTTAAAAATTGACCGTGAGGGCCGCCCTCTTCCTGAGTTGCAAGCCAAATTGCGGTATCTGCACCTTCTTCCGGTGTTTTAGGGGCGTCGCTGCCGCCCATTCGGGTATGTACCCAGCCAGGGGTCATACTGTTCACCGTGACATCAATCTTTTTGCCGTCTGCAGCTTTATCGACCTCGGCAGCCATTTTTACGGTAAGGGCATTAATAGCGGCTTTCGTTACTGCGTAGCATAAAGGCCCCTTTAAGCCTTCGGCAAAGCTACCGTAACTGGAGCTTACGTTAATAATGCGACCAAACCCTCGCTCAATCATTTGCGGTAAGGTTTGCTGCATAAGCGTTAGGGGCGCATTTACATTAACCTGCATAGATTTTGCCAAACTTTCAGAATTCACTTCTTTCCAATCGCTGTCGTCTAAGATCCCCGCGTTATTTATCAGAATATCGATAGGGCCATACACGGCTTCAGCACGCACAAACGCGTCTACAATGGCAGTTTCATTATCAAGAGGCAGTTCAATAACATGTATATCCCCACCTACTATTTCCTTTTTGGCTTCAAGACCTGACTCTTCATCTCTACATCCCATCAATACTTTGTAGCCTTTAGACAGCATTCCCTTCACTATTTCCAGGCCGATACCTCTATTGCCACCAGTTACTAATACGTTTTTCGTCATGCCAATACACTCCTTGCATTTACGCTTGGGCTTGTTTTGCCTCAAAACGATTGGATAAATAAAAACACAGCGGGAAAATAACGCTCCACACCAAAGCGATGAAAATATAAGAGAGCACCATGCTGGCACCTAGTTCAACCGCACCAAACTTAGCGCCAGCGATATAACTAAGGGGCGCAAAGACAGCCCCCGCAATTGCAGCGATAACCATTCGACCATTAAAAGCGGTTAAACTGTGATAGACAGTCCCCGCAAATGCGGCCCATAGAAGGCTAAGCCATATGGGAATTGGCCAAAAGCTCACTAACACTTCTGTCTGATTAAAAATAAATAGACCACTTAACGTCAGTAAGGCGTCAACTAGAGTACCAAGCAGAAAAACGGCAATCATAAGCTTTATGTCTTCGACGCGTTTAGGGGAAAATGCAATCCAAACCAAAAGCAGCCCCAATACCGGAAGCACGGCACTGTTTTGAAACAGAATCACCAACCACCATATCGCTTGAAACCAAACAAAATTAGCAACTTTGAGTACTACCGTTTTATTCATTACATACGCTCATATTTTCCATACAAAAATATACGCTTACTGCCTAACGTTAGTTCAAATTACAGGCCTTAAAAGTAAACGAAAACAAATGTGTGTAAGTATAAATGCTTAACTTATTTGCTTTTTCTAATTACAAAGGATGTGTTCGTCGTGAAAATGGTAAAGTATTACATACTTGCAGCATTGTTAGCGCTGGTGTTAACGGTAACAGTGCCTGTGCTATTGCTCAAAATTGTATTTGGATGGATTGCTTTTTCGCTTATTGCGGTAAGCAGTGCCTATTTGCTCAACTACCCAAGTTTATTTCGCAAACGGGAAGATGGATCGATTCCATTCTACATTCGCTGGATTTTTGTTCCATTTCTGCTTGGCTCGTGGCTTTACAACGAGTATGCACGTAGAACAGACAAAGTACCTCCACTTCAAAAAATTGAATCAAACCTTTTTCTCGCTTGCCGCATGTCTGGACAGCATGTTGATTTACTTAACGAGAATAATATTGATGCGATCCTCGACGTAACTGCAGAATTTGACGGCTTGGATTGGACAGCGTATCAAGAAGATTTTAGATACCTAAACGTGCCTGTCTTAGACCATACCAGCCCTACTCCAGAGCAACTTGTGCTCGCTATCAATTGGCTCAATCAACAGATATCTGAAAACAAAAATGTTGTTGTGCATTGCGCACTTGGTCGAGGACGTTCGGTGCTAGTAGTGGCAGCTTATCTTCTGGCAAAAAATCCAGATTTAAGTGTAGATGATGCTATGCGACAGATTAATCAAATACGTCAAACGGCAAGGCTTAATAAACGCCAGTTAGCGTCACTGCAAAAGGTCAGAGATGGCGGCCTACTTTCTTTACAGAAGAACTTAACGTTAATTGTCAATCCGGTAGCCGGTGGCGGTAAGTGGGAACAGTACCGTGGTGAGGTACTTGCAAGGCTAAATGAAAAATTCAAGGTAACGGTAAAAGAAACCACACCAGAAATAGACGGTAAGGCACTTGCTGAACAGGCTAAAGATGAGAAGGCACAAATCGTCATTGCCTGCGGTGGAGATGGTACATTAACTGAGGTGGCATCAGCGCTAGTTGATACTGACATCACAATGGGAATTATCCCATTTGGTACGGCAAATGCGCTGAGTCAAGTACTCCACGGTTATATTAGCAAAGTTATGCCTATTAGCACCGCGTGCGACATCATCATTAATGGCAACACGTTAAAAATTGATACCGCAACTTGTAACGATAAAGTCATGTTGTTGGTAGCAGCCGTTGGATTTGAAGAGAAAATGATTTCTGCCGCTGACAGAGAAGAGAAAAATGAGGGCGGCCAGTTTGCCTATTTGAAAGGGCTGTGGAATGCCATTTCTAATAATGAAAACATGACATTTGAAGTAGCAAAGGATGACAACCCAGCTGAGACGCTAGAAACACCTAGCTTTGTTATAGCCAATGCTGCACCTATGACAACCGCATTGGCACAGGGTGCTGAGCAGCCGGATATTACCGATGGAAAGCTAGATCTTACTTGGTTATTGCCCCAGCCAAGCTCTGACAGACAGTTTGCATCACTCGCGGAACTGGTTTTAAGCCCTTCAGAAGCTAAAAAGAATTCAGACACCATTCGTCACGAACGTGCATCAAACATAACACTAACATTCGATAAGCCCACTGCCTATGCAGTAGACGGTGAAATCTATGAAGGCGATAAACTTATCATAAAAACCTTCCCAAGAAGCCTCACCGTACTCGCCAACTTTGAAGATAAGGATTAATGGTACATGCCTCAAAAAAGTAATTTTGAAGAAATTTTAACGTTTCTAAATGAGAAGTTTTCAAATGAAACCGAGTACCTACAGGCTGTACGTGAAGTTCTTGAAGATATTGTTCCCATCTACAATGCAAATGAAGACTACAAAGCATTCGATATAGTCAGACGCATTTGTATGCCCGAGCGAGTGATTTATTTCACCATCTCGTGGATGAATAGCGAAGGAAATATTGAGGTTAGCCAAGGGTGGCGTGTGCAGCACAACTCGGCCATGGGGCCGTACAAAGGTGGCCTGCGTTTTCACCCTACCGTGAACCTGTCGGTGTTAAAGTTTCTAGCCTTCGAGCAATGTTTTAAAAATGCACTAACTGGCCTTCCTATGGGTGGCGGTAAAGGCGGTTCAGACTTCAATCCTAAAGGCCGAACAAACCGAGACATTATGCTGTTTTGCCAAGCATTTATGCGGGAACTACAGCGGCATATAGGAGCTAACACCGATGTACCTGCTGGCGATATCAACGTGGGTGCCCGCGAAATTGGTTATCTATATGGTGAATACCGCAGGTTAAACAATAGGTTTGAGGGCGTATTAACGGGCAAAGGCCTAGAGTTTGGCGGCAGTTATGTACGCACAGAAGCGACAGGTTTTGGTCTAATATACTTTCTAGAAGCCGTCTGTCAGCACCAAGACACGCAAATTGAAGGTCAGACTATAGCTGTATCAGGCGCAGGTAATGTCGCGCTGCACGCTGCACTCAAAGCGGTGGAAAAAGGTGGAAAGGTTATCTCCCTTTCCAATAGTCGAGGGCTTCTACACAACGAAGATGGGCTAACTGATACTGCGCTAAAGTGGGCAATAGATAACCACGCAAATCGTAATAATATTCTTGAAGATATGGCTGACAAGAACCTCGGCAAGTGGGTAGCCGATAAAAAGCCATGGCATTTAGCGTGTGATATTGGCCTTCCTTGCGCAACTCAAAACGAGCTGCTTGAAGAAGATGCAAAGGCATTGCTCGATAATGGTTGCCAAATGGTACTAGAGGGTGCAAATATGCCATGTACAAACGATGCTCAAGCACGCTTTTTAGATGCCAAAATAGTTTATGTACCAGGTAAAGCATCAAACGCTGGCGGTGTTGCTTTATCGGGCTTAGAAATGAGCCAAAATGCAATGTTCAATCAACGGGACGCAAGTACGCTGGATGATCAACTGTATTCTATTATGGAGAGTATTCATCAGCGCTGTGTTGCAGAAGGGCAAGCCAACAGCGGTGATACTAACTACGTTAACTATATGAAAGGCGCTAACATAGCATCGTTTAGGCGACTTGCTGACGCCATGGTCGCACAAGGCGTATAACCCTCCCTTTAGTACAGCTTGTCGATAGGTTTACGGTAACGCCGCCGTGAATTTATCGGCAACCTCAGTGTAAAATTTGCTCTCCACTTTTGGCATAACTTGCCTACTTTGTATCCGCAATACCAATAAAGTAAGTAAATTCATTAAGTTAGATACATAAGATTCATGGAATAAAAATCGCATTGCTAAAAGCGTCATACACTTTTAAATTTACGAAAGGAACTTCCCATGAAAATTTTTGAAGCACTACGTCAAGACCACGAAAAGCAACGTTTACTGTTAAAGATTTTGGCTGAAACTAGCGGTAACACTGCTGCCCGTCGTGAATACTATGAAGAGTTGAAAACACAGCTTGAAAGTCATGCTATTGCGGAAGAGCGCCATTTTTATACCCATCTTTTAAAGAAAGACTCAACAGTAGATTTAACCCGTCACGGTATTGCAGAACACCATGAAATTGACGAGTTACTTGAAAAGCTAGATGAAACTGACATGAGTTCACCCGCTTGGTTGCGTCATCTAAAAAACCTGCAAGAAAAAGTAGAGCACCACCTTGCCGACGAAGAACAGGAGTTTTTCCAAGTTGCAGGCAGTGTTCTAAATGAACGTCAAAAAACACAGCTTGCTGATGAATATCAAAAAGAAATGAAACAAGAATTAGATGAAGAAAAAGTTACTGCATAGTTTTCAAAAATGAAGCGCGCTCTGCGCTTCATTCATTTATTAACAAAGAATAAAAAAAACCAGCTTAAAAAGCTGGTTTTTTTGTATCCGATTTCTCTTAGTTACAACGCCTTATCCACTTTAGCCGTCCAGCTAAAGTGCTTAGATTAACTACTTTTTAGCGATGATATAGATTGCGTGGATAACACCCGGGAAATAACCAAGAATAGTTAGCAGAATGTTAATCCAGAAATGTGCTCCTAGGCCAACTTGTAAAAATACGCCTAGTGGTGGCAGTAAAATTGATAAAAGTATACGAATGATGTCCATAATAAATTCCTTGTTTTTGAAGTAATTTCACAACTCATTAGGCAAATACTCACACACGGTGATAAATTTAGGCCTGCGGAGCGTTTTTTAACGTCTCATTATTGTATTTGCATGAACAATGCCAAGCTGCGTGAACGAGGCCAAGTCAGCGAGGTATGTCTATATTACACAGCGCTAAAGCATTGCGTACACTAAAAAATAAACTTTTCCTTATAATAAAGCTATTCACCGAAAGGCGTATTTTGAAGCCAATCTTCAAGGTCTGAACGGTTCAGCGGACGGCTTATATAATAGCCCTGTGCAATATCGCATCCCCAATCTTTCAAGATCTTTAGAGACGCAACGTCTTCCACACCTTCAGCCACCACTTTCAAATTAAAAACGCTTGCTAAACTAAGCACGGTGTGAACAATTTGCTGATCGTTCTCATCACTTGCCAGAGCAAGTATAAAGCTTTTATCAATTTTGATAGTTTTAACAGGTAGGTTTTTTAAATAGGCCAGTGACGAATAGCCAGTACCAAAATCATCGATAGCGAAGTGAAAGCCTCGAGCAGTCAATTCACTCAGGTTTTCAATTGCCAGCGACGCATCAGCAACTAAATCGCTTTCGGTAATTTCGAGTTCTAAAGCTTCAGGTGATAGTCCCTTTTGAGTAAGCAATGCCACGAGCTTGCTCAGCAACACCTTATTTTGAATGTCTTGCGTAGACAGATTCATTGCAACGGTAAACTGATAACCCTTCGACCTAAAGTAAGATAAGTCAGTAATGGTTTGCTTCATTACCCACATCGTTACCTGTTCAATCAATCCTGCCTGCTCAGCGATGGTAATGAACTCGTCTGGTGGAACAAAACCAAGAGTACTGCTATTCCAGCGGATCAACGCCTCCATGCTACAAACTTTCATAGTTTTTAAATCAACCTTAGGCTGATAGACCATAGACAGTTCGTTTTGCTGACTAGCAAGTACCCGTTTCAACTCCGTTGTAATTGAAAGGCGACGGTTATACTTGTCTTCTAGGTCGGTTCGATACCGCACAAACCAACTACCGCTATGAATCGCTTCATCGGTTACTATATTCATCTTTCTGAAAAGCTCTTCAGACGAAGAAGCATCTTGAGGGCACTCAATGATTGCCATGGCTACTTTTACGGGAATAGCAATAAGGTTACTCTCAACAGGTTGTTCGAGTATATGCTTTAGCGTTTCTAGCTGATCATCATTCAGCGACTCATGTGAAATATACAGTATCTCGCCGCCTGCTAATCGTGCAGATATTCCGGGCCAGCGCTGCAAACGTTGAGCAAGAGCCTTTAACGTATTATCACCATTTGAGTAACCATATAAGTCGTTTATGGTTCTAAACCCAATAACGGTTATCGCTACAACTTGAACGGCTCGCCCTTGGCTAAGCTCAGACTCAAAATAAGTTTCAACATAGTTACGATTAAAAAGCCCACCCTGCTAACTTTGTATTTTGTTGCACGGTTGAGAGTGCGGGGGTG
>JAXHTT010000142.1:0-9651 GCA_034190055.1 Pseudomonadota bacterium
GATGAACCGCTGATTAATGCAAGTTAATGGCTGCTGCTACAGTATCAACCAGCTGTAGATACTAATTATGGCATTGCCATTTGCAGTGGAACATTGATAATACGTTTTTTCTTAATATTACTGATGAGTTACACATGGCTGATGAAGAGTTACAGGTAGAAGAAGGCGGTAAAAAGAAGGGCAAGATGATGTTGATCATTATCATTGCCGTGGTTCTTGTAGGCGGGGGAGCTGCCGCTTATTTCTTGCTTTTCGCGGGTGGCGATGAGCCTGCGGCCGAGGAATTGGCTGAAGCTGACGCTGCAGCAGCTGCTGCAAGTGCGCCGGCAGCGAGTACAGGTAACGCTGAAATTGGTACGGCCCTTTACGTTGCTATGCCAAGACCTTTCGTTTTTAACGTACCTGGGTCAGGTCGAGACAGACTTGTCCAAATCAAAGTGCAGCTGTTAGTGCGAGGCTCTGACAACGAAGAGTTAGCAAAAACGCATATACCGCTTATTGAGGGGACGTTGTTGCAAGCTTTTAGTACGTCAAATGCAGACGACTTGGTCACAGAAGCGGGTAAAATTGAGCTTCGCGAGCAAGCGGTAACGGAAGTGCAGAAAGCATTGAAAGACATTACGGGCAGCGATGTTGTAGAGCGCGTATTGTTTACTGGGTTTGTCATGCAGTAATGCATTGGCTAAGTAAGGTAGAAGACGGTGAGTGATTTATTATCTCAAGATGAAATCGATGCCCTATTACACGGGGTAGATGATGTAGAAGAAGAAGAGGTTGGCGGTAGCGACTCTGATGCTTCTACGCTCGAGTACGACTTCTCCTCGCAAGACAGAATTGTGCGTGGGCGTATGCCCACGCTTGAAATCGTTAATGAACGTTTCGCACGTCATATGCGTGTGAGTTTGTTCAACATGATGCGACGTTCAGCTGAAGTATCGATTAACGGTATTCAGATGATTAAGTTTGGCGAATATATTCACACATTGTTCGTTCCAACGAGTTTGAACATGGTGCGTTTTCGTCCGCTTAAAGGCACGGGGCTTATCACCATGGAAGCCCGTTTGGTATTTATTCTGGTAGACAACTTCTTTGGCGGTGATGGACGTTATCATGCGAAAATTGAAGGCCGGGAGTTTACGCCAACGGAGCGCCGTATTATCCAGATGCTGCTTAAAATAATCTTTGAAGATTATAAAGAAGCCTGGGCACCGGTCATGGATGTGTCGTTTGAATATTTGGACTCAGAAGTAAACCCTGCGATGGCGAACATTGTGAGCCCTACCGAGGTGGTGGTCATCAGCTCGTTCCATATCGAGCTGGACGGCGGCGGTGGCGACTTCCATGTGTCCTTGCCATACTCAATGTTAGAGCCAATTCGCGAACTGCTGGATGCCGGTGTTCAAAGCGATAAAGAAGATACAGATTTGCGTTGGAGTAAAGCACTTCGAGATGAAATTATGGATGTGAAGGTGGGCCTAACCACACACATGCTTGATGTCGATGTGCCGCTTCGCGACGTGATGGAGTTTAAGCCCGGGGATATCATCCCTGTGGAGATGCCAGAAACTATCACAGTATTAATTGAAGATTTACCTACTTTCAGGGCTAAATTAGGTCGTAGTCGCGATAATTTGGCGCTGAAAATAGTAGAGAAAATTGCAAGACCGACTTCAGTGAAGTCTGAGCTACAGTTATTAACCCGCGGTGGGCGCATTATTGATAATGACGCAGAACTGCAAGTACTCGAAGAAGACCTGTAAGGTAGAGGGGAGTTCCCATGAGTGAAGACGGTATGGACGATTGGGCAGCGGCAATGGCCGAACAAGCCGAATCTGAAGCGGAACAAGAGGCTGGCGATAACGAAGACGTACAAGTTGCTGAACTTGACGAATTAACTGACGACGCGCCGATTACGCAAGAAGAAAAGAAAAAGCTAGATACCATTCTAGATATACCCGTGACTATTTCGATGGAAGTCGGTCGTAGTCAAATAAGTATCCGAAATCTGCTACAGTTGAACCAGGGTTCTGTGGTGGAGCTGGATCGTGTTGCCGGTGAGCCACTAGATGTATTAGTTAATGGCACGTTGATTGCTCATGGAGAAGTAGTAGTGGTCAACGACAAATTCGGTATTCGGTTAACGGATGTTATTAGTCAAATTGAGAGAATCAAGAAGCTCAGATAAAACTTCTTATAAAATAAGGGGTTGCGCAATGCTGCCCCTTTCATTTAGTCAACTTGCGTTTGCACAGTCGACCCAGTCAATCACCAATCCCACGTCGGTACTGTCAATTTTCCTTTCTTTACTTGTCGTTGTTGGCGTGATTTTCGCCCTTGCTTATGTGATGCGTCGATTTAATGTCACTGCGATGGGGGGAAATCAAATGAAAGTCGCGGCCAGCATGGTTGTTGGCACAAAAGAAAAAATCATGGTGATTCAGGTAGGTGAAGAACAGCACCTCATTGGTGTTACCAGTCACAACATCTCTCATTTGAGTAAGTTAGATAAGAATCTCGATATGCCCGTGAAAGGTGTAAATAAATCCACAGGCGAGCAACAAAATGGCGCGGATGCATTTAAACAAAAACTTGTTGTTGCTATGGCGGGAAAGCTCAACCCGAATATAGAAAAGAACAAAACAAAGGAAGAGTCGAGAGATGCGTAAGTTTGCCTGGCTACTTTTGATACTACCCGGATTGCTGCTTGTGGAGCCTGCCTATGCTCAACAGGGAATTTCTGCAGTAACCGTAACGACTAACCAAGATGGAACGCAAGATTACTCTATGACGCTCCAAGCGCTGTTTATCATGACAGCGCTAAGCCTTATTCCTGCGTTTATCATGATGATGACGTCGTTTACGCGTATTATTGTGGTGTTGTCCATTCTGCGTCAGGCTATCGGTTTACAGCAATCTCCGTCAAACCAGATACTCATTGGCGTAAGTTTGTTTCTATCCATGTTTATTATGGCGCCGGTATTTGAAGAGGTGAACGAGCGAGCTTTACAGCCCTATCTTAACGAGCAGCTCACCAGCTTGGACGCTCTAGAGCAAGCCAAAGGCCCCATGCGCGCGTTTATGCTTTCTCAAACACGGGTAAAAGACCTAGAAACGTTTGTACGGATAGCCGGAGATGAAGGGAAGTATGCCGATACCAATGAAGTACCGCTAACCATCCTTATTCCCGCATTTGTAACCAGTGAACTTAAAACCGCGTTTCAAATTGGTTTTATGCTGTTTATTCCCTTTCTCATCATTGACTTGGTGGTAGCGTCTATATTGATGGCTATGGGTATGATGATGCTTTCACCTATGATTGTATCCTTGCCATTTAAACTCATGCTGTTCGTGCTAGTTGATGGATGGAACTTGATTTTCGGTACGTTGGCGACCAGTTTTGGTATGGGCGTCTAGGAGGGCTTATGTCACCAGAAGTCTTTGTAGAAATACTACGGGAAGCCATGTTCATGGTTATCGTGTTGGTATCTGCGGTGATTGTCCCAAGCTTGATCGTAGGTCTAGTCGTCGCTGTATTTCAGGCAGCCACCAGTATCAATGAACAAACCATGAGCTTCTTACCTCGCTTGCTTGTAACGCTTCTCGCGTTGAGTTGGGGCGGAAACTGGTTGGTGCAACAGCTTATGGACTTTACTTTTAGAATGGTTGATATGATCCCTCAGGTTGTGGGTTAGAAGGCTGATACTTTGGAAGTAGAACTCGCCACCATCAATCAATTCCTAGCAGACATGCTGCTGCCGTTTATGCGCATTAGCGGCTTGTTTGTTGCCATGATTGGCTTGAGTGCTAAATCAATTCCCCCGCAGGTAAGAGCCTTGTTGGGTATAATGCTTACGCTCATCATCATGCCGGTGGTGCCTCCATCACCCATAGAAAATTTGGTGGATGTGGGCACATTTTTAATTGTTATCCAGCAGTTGTTAATAGGCATTGCTATTGGTTTTATATCGATGATGGTGCTCAATACCTTCGTGCTTGCAGGCCAAATTATAGCCATGCAAACCGGTTTGGGTTTTGCGTCAATCGTTGACCCGGTAAATGGTATAAACGTGCCCGCAGTGGGCCAGTTTTATCTGATACTGGCGACCTTATTGTTTTGGACTTTGGATGGGCATTTGTCCATGATTCAAATGATAGTAATGAGCTTCGAGGCGTTTCCCATAGGCGAAGCATGGTGGACAGGTGAACAGTTCCGCGATATCGCCCATTGGGCCGGATGGATGTTTATATCGGCAGTGACCCTGTCTCTAGCGCCCATTGTTTCACTGCTTATCGTGAATTTAGCGTTTGGTGTAATGACCAAAGCTGCGCCACAGCTAAACATTTTTAGTATTGGTTTTTCCATTGCTCAGGTAATGGGGTTGCTGATTATTTGGATAACACTAGATAACTTTACAGCGCACTTCGAAACCCAATGGTTTAGAGCCGAACAGTTTATGTGTGAACTATTGAACATTTGTGGTTAGGAAAAAATGGCAGATTCAAGCGAAAAAACAGAAGACCCCACGGGGAAAAAACTCGAAGATGCCCGAAAAAAAGGGCAGCTCGCCCGTTCTCGTGAACTCTCTACGACCCTAGTACTTATCGTCAGTGCCTTTATGTTTTTGTTTGTGGGCGGTTGGATTGCTGAATCTGTTTTCAAGCTCACTCAGAGAATGTTCATTCTCTCACGTGACGAAACCTATGATATCACCCACATGTTTGGCGCGTGGGGTGAAGCTTTTTCTGCGGTAGGTCCAGCGGTACTTCTGTATATGGTGGTTGCGATGATAGCGGGCATTTATGGCTCTATCGCGCTTGGTGGTTTCAACTTTACTTGGGAAGGGGCAAAGCCTAAAGGCTCTAAGATGAGTCCTATTCAAGGCTTCAAGCGAATGTTCGGTATGAACGGCTTGGTAGAGCTATTAAAATCCATCGCTAAAGTTGTGGTTATTATTAGTATGGCCATAGGGGCGCTGTTGTTCTTCGAAGATGAAGCGCTGCATTTAGATATGGAGCTTTACCCAGGCAACCTGTTTCATGCTATGGACATACTTAAATGGGCATTTCTCATTCTAGTATGTGGCATGATCCCCATCGCGCTCATCGATGTGCCTTATCAAATGTATAAGCACAACAAAGAAATGAAAATGACCAAGCAAGAGGTTAAAGACGAACGAAAAAATGCGGAAGGTGACCCTATGGTAAAAGGGCGTATTCGCCGACTGCAGTATCAGGCAGCAACGAATCGCATGATGCAAGAAGTACCGCAAGCCGACGTGGTAGTGACTAACCCGACCCACTTTTCTGTTGCCATTAAGTATGACGAGCAGGGGGTTAGAGCACCTGTAGTGGTAGCGAAAGGGGCTGACGAACTAGCGATGCATATCAGAAAAATTGCTACTGCTAATGACGTACCTTTAATACCTTCTCCTGTACTCGCGCGGGCCATTTTCTATTCTACCGAAGTGGACGATGAAATCCCCAACGCCCTATTTATGGCGGTAGCGCAGGTGCTAGCGCATGTTTATCAGCTTAAAGCGCACCGAGCAGGAAAGGGTAAACGTCCTAAACCGCTAAAACGGGATTTGCCTATTCCTCCAGAATACCGTCGCTAAGTGATTACAATGCCGTGTTATTTTCAGCTAATTTAAACTTGGTGCGTACTTTTTCAACTATTAGTTGTGCTTAAATACTGCTTTCTATAAAGCTGGCACGTTAGTTGAAAACTCTATCGAAGATTCACGTAAAGCGTCAATTTTCTGATAGAGAGACACCCAGCCATGCAGTTATCCGGTTATCTTCAGCGATTCGATAAAAATCAGCTGCAAAATTTTACCAGTGGTTTAGGCGCGCCTATTGTCCTTTTGGCAATCATGGGAATGGTAATACTACCCATGCCGCCGTTCTTACTGGACGTGTTGTTCAGCTTTAATATTGCGCTCTCTTTAGTCATCATTTTGGTGGCGGTACTTACCCAACGTCCAGTGGATTTTGGTATTTTTCCGCTCGTACTCCTTATCGCTACCGTTCTTCGTCTAGCACTTAACGTTGCGTCTACGCGTGTTGTATTACTGTACGGTCACGAAGGTGGTGATGCAGCTGGTAAAGTGATTGAAGCCTTCGGCGCTGTCGTTATTGGTGGTAACTATGCCGTGGGTATTGTTGTCTTCGCTATCCTTCTTATTATTAACTTCAAGGTAGTAACCGCAGGTGCGGGACGTATTTCAGAAGTAAGTGCTCGCTTTACCTTGGATGCCATGCCAGGCAAGCAAATGGCAATAGACGCTGATTTAAATGCAGGCTATATCGACCAAGATCAAGCGCGTCAGCGTCGCGAAGAAATAACGGCAGAGGCTGACTTTTACGGGTCGATGGACGGTGCATCAAAGTTTGTAAAAGGTGATGCAGTTGCGGGCCTGTTCATCATGCTTATTAATATTGTCGGTGGTCTCTTTATTGGCATGATTCAACACGGCCTTTCATTTGGTAACGCTATAGAAATCTACACCATTTTGACCATTGGTGATGGTTTGGTGGCGCAGATACCTTCATTACTACTTTCAGTAGCAACAGCCATTATCGTGACTCGTGAGAATGAAACTCAAGAAATGGGTAAAGAGATCCGTGGTCAGCTAGGCAATAATCAAGCGCTTTATATTGCCTCGGGCGTGCTTTTTGTCATGGGTATTATCCCTGGTATGCCTCATATCGCATTTTTGGGTTTTTCCTTCCTGATTGCAGGCTTTGCTTACTGGCAGTCGGTTCAGGCGAAGAAAAAAGCCGCAGAGCCTCAAGTACCAGAGAATATATCAAAAGATGAAACCGTGGCCCCTGAAGTTAAAGAGCTGGGATGGGACGACGTTCAGCAGGTGGATACCATTGGTTTAGAAGTGGGCTATCGCTTAATTCCTCTTGTAGACAAGTCTCAAGGTGGCGAGTTGTTGACACGCATTAAAGGGGTGCGTAAAAAGCTTTCCCAAGAGCTTGGCTTCCTTATTCCGCCGGTTCATATCCGCGATAATTTAGACTTAGAGCCCAATACTTACACCATCGCTATGCTCGGCGTCACTATTGGCGATTCGGTAATTAGTCACGACGAAGAGCTTGCCATTAACCCAGGGCAAGTGTTTGGAAAGCTAGAAGGGCGCGTAACTAAAGACCCTGCTTTCGGACTAGATGCGGTGTGGATTAAGCCTAATAAGCGCGAGCATGCGCAAACTCTTGGATACACGGTTGTTGATGCCGCTACGGTTGTTGCAACTCACCTAAGTCAGTTACTTTCCAATAACGCCTATCAGTTACTTGGGCATGAAGAGACGCAACAGCTTCTAGATATGTTGGCTAAACAGCACCCTAAATTGGTTGAAGGTTTGGTGCCTGATATTCTGCCGCTTAGTACAGTTGTGAAAGTGCTGCAAACCTTACTATTTGAAGGTGTGCCTATTCGCGATATGCGCACCATTGTTCAGACCCTTAGTGAATACGGCACACGAAGCCAAGACCCAGATGTACTGGTGTCTGCAGTGCGTATAGCACTTAAGCGTCTTATCGTTCAAGAAATTACCCAGGGGGCGAAAGAGATACCTGTCATAACCTTGGCGCCAGAGTTGGAACAGATGTTGCACCAGTCCCTTCAAGCAGGTGGCGAAGATGGTGCTGGTATCGAACCAGGTCTGGCAGACAAGCTACAAAAATCATTGCAGCAAGCCAGTCAGCAGCAAGAGTTAGAAGGAGAACCTGCAGTACTCCTTACTTCAGGCATGCTACGACCTGTTCTGTCTCGCTTCTTAAAGTATTCTGTTGTTGGGTTGCATGTTCTTTCATACCAAGAAGTGCCTGACGACAAACAAATAAAAATAGTCAGTTCGGTCGGTCAATAATCTGACACTGGGTGATTGGAGAGGTTGCAATGAAAATTAGACGTTTCTTCGGCAAAGATATGCGTGAGGCGCTAAGCCAAGTTAAAGCTGAGTTGGGCAGTGATGCTGTGATCATGTCAAATCGCAAAGTTGCTGACGGTATCGAGCTTGTAGCAGCCTACGACAAAGAGCCTGAAGCTAAGCTTTTCACGCCTAAGACGGCTCCACAAGCCGCAGCCAAAACACCAGCCCAAAAGGCCGTGCCTAGCTTGAGTGAAATTATTGGTGACGACGGTCCTGACAGCTTAAAAGCGTTGCTGGAAAAGCAGCATGGTGGGAACGCAGAAGCAGGCAGTTCTGCACAACCAGCCCAGCCAATGTCAGCGAACGCTAAGCACGCCAATGAAATAGCATCACACTTAGACTTCTCAGAAGCCTTCATTGACGATATAGAGACGCAATCACCTGTTGAAGGTAGTAAGAATCAACACGCTTTCCCCGAGCATCAAGCTTCAAGCATGGGAGAGACACCTGTTTCTCAGTCTGCTGAACTAGCTCAAATCAAAGAAGAGTTAGCCTCGCTTCGCGACGTATTACAGTATCAAGTTGCTGACTTAATGGAAGCGAAGAACAAGCGTCAAAAACCTGTTCATCAATACCTCGTCACTCGATTAACCGATATGGGCTTAAGTAGTGCACTAGCAACACAGCTTATTAGCTATACACCTGCTCATTACAACGAACGTGATGCATGGGTATATCTTCTTAACCTATTGGCTAATCGCATAAATGTTACCGGAAACGATATACTTAGCTCACAAGGTGCCGTTGCATTAGTTGGGCCCACTGGTACAGGTAAAACAACCACTGTTGCAAAGTTAGCCGCTCGCTACGCGCAGAAATACGGTGCAGAGTCGGTGGCTATGATAACCATTGATACGTATAGAATTGCAGCCTATGAGCAGCTAGCAACATACGGAAAAATTATTGGCTGTACTGTGCGAAAAGCGCAAACTAGTGAAGAACTTGCAGATTTATTGTTCCAACTTCGTCATAAGCGACTAGTATTGATTGATACAGCAGGTTTTAGTCAGCGTGATAGTCGATTAATTAAGCAAATTAAGCAGTTCGACAGCGGCCAAATGCCAAAAGTTAAAAAATATTTGGTAGCGCAAGCTAATACGCAATATCCTGCTTTGCAGAGAATCATTCAAGCGTATGATGATATTGAACTAAGTGGCTGTATTTTCACAAAGTTAGATGAGTGCTACTCTTTAGGAGAGGTGCTTAGTGCAGCGGTTGAATACCAACTACCGGTTAGTTATGTCACCGATGGTCAAAAAGTGCCTGAAGACATTAAGATTGCAGAAGCGAAATCTTTGGTTTCCGCTGCTGCAAAGCTTTATAAAAAGTACGGTTTGAATCATACTAGTGGTAACAACGCAATTAAAACAGCATAAGCAGTATGATTGACGATCAAGCGAGTAGCTTAAGAAAAATGAAGCAATCACGGTTAATCAAAGTAATCGCCGTCACTGGTGGTAAAGGTGGCGTAGGTAAAACAAACATTACACTTAACACCGCTATCGCCATGGCGAAGCAGGGCAAGCGTGTGATGGTTCTTGACGCGGACCTTGGTCTTGCAAACGTAGATGTGATGTTAGGCCTGCGAGTTGAGAAAAACTTATCTCACGTACTCTCTGGCGAGTGCACGTTGGATGAAGTTTTAGTAACCGGCCCCCACGGTATTAAGATTGCTCCCGCCACATCTGGTACGCAGTCAATGGCGGAA
>JAXHTT010000143.1:0-9647 GCA_034190055.1 Pseudomonadota bacterium
TATCTAGCGTTTTTAATTACGCTAATTGCTTTAATAAAAAAGGTTTACAACCTAAAGCAACATATACATCTAGTCGCAAAAAGATTTACTGCTTAAGACATCTAGACGTCTAAACGGAAATTAACAGAAAACACGTTAAGTTGAAAGCAGTATTTTGCGTAGCTTTTCATCAAAATACTGTGTTATCCGCGGCTAAAGTGCCTAATCCGTTCATGCTCATCATCTAAGTCATTGAGCAGTAACACTTCTGGCGATGCAATACCAAGGCACAGGTAAACGAGTCGTTTTGTTGTGCCATTGGCTGTACTTAGTGTTTTTTAAGGGCTATCACTTAAAGGTTTCAACACCACTATCGGTCGCACTTAACACGATATCTGCGCCACGCAGGGCGAAAATGCCGTTAGTCACTACTCCTGGAATATTATTGATTTTTTGCTCTAGCTCACGAGGATTAAGTATTTCAAGGTTGTGTACATCTAAAATAACGTTACCATTGTCTGTTACTACACCTTGTCTATACTCGGGGTCGCCACCTAGTTTTACCAGCTCGCGAGCGACAAAAGAGCGAGCCATAGGAATCACTTCTACGGGAAGTGGAAAACTGCCTAATACAGGAACACGCTTACTTTCATCTACAATACAAACAAACGTGGTAGCGGCACCTGCAACAATCTTCTCGCGGGTCAGGGCTGCACCGCCGCCCTTGATCATATGCTTGTGTTCAGTAACTTCATCGGCACCGTCAATATAAACTGAAAGGTTGCTAACTTCATTTAACTCGAAGACTTCAATGCCTAAGGCGTTCAAACGCTCGGTAGATGCTTCTGAGCTTGAAACCGCGCCTTCAATTTTGTGCTTAATTTTGCCCAGTTCTTCTATGAAAAAATTAACAGTAGAGCCCGTTCCCACACCGACAATACTGTCTGCTTCAACATAGTCGATGGCTGCTTTGGCTACGGCTTGCTTTTTTTCGTTCTGATCCATGGTTACTCTCCAACTTATTATGCTTGCAAGTGTAACTTATAAGTGCACATGAACCCATAAGTTCATATGTTCAATTTGATATAGTGAAATTACGGTTTAGTGAATATAAGTGTGCGAGACGGGGTCACGATAGCATCAAGCGGTACATCCCACGGCGCAGTTGGAAGGGCTTCAACTTCTTGCACATCGTGAGCGATACCCACTAATTTTGGAGTATGCTGGTTTAAGGCTGACTGAGAATTGAATTTGCGTTGTGTAAAGCTTAAGGTGCGGTCGTAATAGCCCCCACCCATACCCAGGCGGTTTCCGTTTGTATCAAAGCCAACTAGTGGCATAAGAATAACATCGCATTGTGTAACAGGGATGACGGCCTTACAGGACAATACAGGCTCTTCTATATTGTATTTGTTATTAACTAACGGAGAATTAGGGGAATAAGATAAAAAAAGCAAGTGCCCTTTGCATATAGGGTGTAGCACAGGCAGTGCGAACGCTTTGTGCGAGAGTTGCCATATTGATTCAATAAAATTTTTTAAGTTTACCTCGCCATCGTTAACCAAGTATCCCGCCACGGTCTTGCTATTTTTGATGAAGGGCAGGGTGTTAAGTTGCGTCGAGATGCGCTGTGAAGCGTATTCCTGCTGTTCCATAGATAAACCACGGCGCGCTTCACGAAGCTTTCTACGCAGCAGTGATCTGGCTTGCATCCTTTCTTTTGAAACATCTACTCGCATATTTGGTAGCCCTGCTTTGTGTAACCGTAGACTAGCTGACTTTTCGCCTCAGATGAAGATTGAGCACACGAATCAATTCGCTACTATCGATGGGTTTAGTTAGCACATCATCAAGACCCCGCTCTCGCAAGTACTTTGACTCAGTTATCACGTCAGCCGTCAATGCAACAACCGGTAAACCTGGCTTTTGAGCCTTTATCTGTGCCGTCGCTTCGTCGCCTTGAATGCCGGGTAAGTTAAGATCCATTAGTACTAAGTCGACGGGATTAGACCTGGCGTATTCAACCCCCTCTTCACCTGTCCTTACCACAGAAAATGACACACCTAATTTTTCAAACAGGGTCTGAATAACCACTTGGTTTATATAGTGGTCTTCGACCACCAACACGTTTGAAGATTTATCAATGTTAACTTGTGCTACAAAGCTTTGAGGTTGTGCCTCAACAAACTGGTTCGCACTTAGCGCATCGGCAGGCAAGGTAATGCTTATGCGGGTTCCTTGATTTAGTTTACTGCTAACTTTTATTGTCCCATCCATAAGCTCGATAAGACGCCTAGATATATTTAAGCCTAAGCCAGTTCCACTAATCTCTCGAGCGTTAGCCATTCGCTCAAAAGGCTTAAAGAGTCGTTTCTGATCATCATCGCTAATGCCGATGCCTTCATCTATGACATTGAATACAACATTGCCATTTTTGTATTTCACTTGCGCTTTGACAGCCTTACCCTTATTGGTAAATTTAATCGCATTCGACAGTATATTAAGTGCAATCTGCCCAAACTTAGTGTCATCAAAATACAAAGATTCGGGCATTGCTTCATCAATTTTTGTCGAAAATACGATACCGCTGTCTTCGGCTCGGATTTTAGTTAACGAAAATAGATGTGTGAAAAAGTCTTTAGTGTCCACCGCACGGGGCATAACACGCATCTTACCAGCTTCTATTTGCTTGATATCTAGAACTGAATTTACAATTTCTAGCAGCCTTTCGCCGCTTGTACTTACATGAGAGAGCGGTGTGGTAAAAGACGAGGGCAAACCCAACTTTTGAGCTTCTCCCTCGAGCAACTGACTAAAAGTGTTAATTGCATTCAGCGGCGTTCTGATTTCGTGACTAACGTAGGATAAGAAGTCAGATTTAAATTGGCTAGTACGCTCAAGTTCTCGGTTTTTACGCTTTAGCTCTAAATGGGCTACCACCGATTTGCTTAATGTCTGCAATGATGTCTTTTGCGCTTCAGTTAGCGTTTTAGGCTTACGGTCGATGGTGCAAAGCGTACCAATAGCATGGCCTGATGGAGTAATGAGTGGCGCGCCCGCATAAAAACGTATATCTGGTGAACCGGTCACTAAAGGGTTGTCATGAAATCGCGGATCTAACGTGGCGTTAGGAATTTCAAACACTTCTTCTTGTAAAATGGCGTGAGAGCAGAAAGCTATTTCGCGGGAAGTCTCTTCTGCATCTAGTCCAACGCGAGACTTGAACCACTGCCTGTCAGGGTCAATAAGACTAATAAGTGCAATGGGGGTTTCGCATATCTGAGAAGCTAACGTTGTGAGGTCGTCAAAAAGCTGCTCTGCTTCGGTATCGAGAACATCGTAACTGAGTAGTTCGGCAAGACGCTCGTCTTCATTTTTAGGGAGTGCAGCTGCTTCCATTTATAACAACCTAACGCAGAAATAAAAAAGGGGACTGTATATTCACAATCCCTTAAACATATCACAGAGCGTAGGTGTCTACGAATAGTTGTTCCAGCTTTTTGTGGTCAACTTTAGTTGCGACTTTAATGGTATT
This sequence comes from Pseudomonadota bacterium, assembly GCA_034190055.1. Taxonomy (GTDB): domain Bacteria; phylum Pseudomonadota; class Gammaproteobacteria; order Enterobacterales; family Alteromonadaceae; genus Alteromonas. The sequence continues at coordinate 3,515 of JAXHTT010000143.1, forward strand.
GGCTTCGTTCCAAAGTGGGCTAGGTGTTGTACCAGTTGGTGCAACCACCGTTTGGCCTCTGTCTAGCGTACCAGTACCAACGCGAACGTGACCTTCAGTCAATTCAAATAACTCTGGGTGGCGAAGGTGAGCAATTGGGAATGCATCGTGGAAGAAACAAACACGGTCTTCACGGTTTTGCGAGTAAAAGTCCATGTAGAATTGAGCACTTTCTTTTACAAAACCGCCAAGGGTATTGTTTTTCTCTTCAAGCTTTTCAACAAAAGCCGGCGAGAATGGCGTGAAGTTCGTCACGTCCAAACCAAACATGGTTAATTCCCAATCTGCCGCAAAAACGATTTCTGCTGCGTGGGCGTCATTCCAAATGTTTGCTTCTGCTACAGGCGTAACGTTGCCAGGTACAAACGCAGCGCCACCCATGATGCTAACGCCTTTAACCAGTTTAGGTAGCTCAGGTTCCAGACGAAGGGCTAGGGCTAAGTTGCCCAATGGACCAATTGCCACTAATGTAATTTCGCCTGGGTACTTACGCGCCATGTCTACGATAAACTGCGCAGAACTGCGTGGGTCAAGCTCGGTTTTAGGCGCTTCAGGTTTTATATGACCGAAGCCGTGCTCACCGTGCACGAAGTGTGCATACGTAGACTCAGGGCCAACCCATGGCATACCTACGCCTTTGGTTACAGGAATGTCTTTACCGGCAATTTCGCAAAGTGTCAGTGCGTTTTGCGCTGCCATTGTTACGGGAACGTTACCGTAAACGGTCGTTAAGCCAAGTACTTCAATGTCTGGAGACTGAAAGGCGAAAAAAATCGCCATTGCATCATCAATCCCCGGATCTGTATCTAATATGATTTTATGTGCCATCGAATTTTCTCAGTGCGTCTTGCTAGTTGGCGTGTTTCGCTAAGAAACGATCCACTTCTTTTTGTGTTGGAATACTCTGTGCCGCGCCTTCGCGAGTTACTGCAATGGCAGAAGCTGCACACCCGCGACGCAATGCTTGTTTTGCATCGGTGTGATTGCAATAGGCTGACAGGAAATAGCCGATAAATGTGTCGCCAGCTGCTGTAGTGTCTACCGCGTCTACAGAGAATGCTTTTACTTCTACAACGTCGTCTTTACGCAGCATCATTACGCCTGCTTTACCCAGTGTAATGATAACTTCACAGTGTGACCATTGTTCTTTGAACACTGTCACAATGTCTTCAAGCTCTTCTTTGCCGGTTATGGCTGCCGCTTCTGTTTCATTAACAATAAGCAAATCAACGCATTTCAGTGGTAGCTGTTTAACCGACTCGCTCATAGGCGCAGGGTTAAAGGCAACCTTTAACTGTTTTTCTTTCGCTTGGCGAAGTACTTCTTCAATGCTGCTAGTTTCGTTTTGGGTTAGTACCCAATCTGAAGGGCGTGTATCATCTAGCGCTTGCATTACCGTTTTTGCTGTAATGGTTTGGTTAGCACCACCAAAAAGCACAATGGCATTTTCGCCGCTAGGCGTAACCTGAATGATAGCGTGACCAGAAGGAACTTCTGAACACTTAACACCACGGCAATCTACCCCTTTTTTAATAAGGGCTTGCTTGAAAGAGGCGTCGTTTTCGTGAATGCTGCCGACGTGACGTACGTCTGCACCTGCTTGCGCTAAAGCAATCGACTGGTTTGCACCCTTACCACCTAGTAGTGTTTGGTAATGGGTTGAGGCCAACGTTTCTCCAGGTTGCACAAAGTGATCTACCTGATAAACGTGGTCAATATTTATAGAGCCAAAATTTATTATTGCCATTTCTTCTTCCGTCGAAAGAGGGCGCTTCCCAGAATGCCGCTGTCCATGTTTCGCCCGTGAACCGAAAAGTTCAGGGCGGAAGAATCACAATTGCCGTAGGCTTCTCGATACGCGTCGAGCTTGCACAATAGCAGCTGTTTCAACTTCCTAGGTTTAAAGCATCGGCCAGGGACATGAATGAACTAGCAAACATCCCAGGAAACATTGTTGTTGTATTAACGCAACAGGGTATAACAAACGCGAGATCCAGTGAAGAGGATCACCTAACGCGCTTTATAACTATTTTTGCGTGGTGAATATAAAAGCGGTAAAAAAATATTATTTTCTTGACCAATTGGTCAGCAATTATACACGCATATAAGATAAGCTCAATAATAACCAAACAGCTAATTTAGTTATAAACTTACAGGTCTTTTAAATACTGCTGCGAGAGGAATTCCGTATCCAACAGTGGTGATCTTAGATTAATTATGCGTTCGTTGCTAGGGATAGCAGCGCTCATTTCGTTAAATTAACGCCAATTCACGGTTGTTTGAACAGTCAGTAAACAATGTATGAGTTCGTTGTTCAAAGTATAATCTTTACTATAAATACACTGTTCAAACACTGCACGCTAAATTGCCAAAAGTGGGCTTTGTATATTGATTTTTGCTAGTATTAACGCCATCACGGAGTAACGGCCGAATCAAAAGGGCTGTGAAAACTCAACTCATCTTCAATAAAGAGAACGAATCGTGGAAAAACAACTCGATTACGATAGCGTAACTAATAAATTGTCACAGCAGGGTATCATTGCAGACGCGGCAGAAGTACACGGCATTCTAACCGGAATGCTTTGCGGTGGTATGTCGCTTACCGATCAAAAGTGGCTTGAAGCCCTTAGCGAAACCATCAACCAAGGTGATGCGTTTAGCGACCAAACTCAACACCTTCTCAATACGCTTTTCAATCAAACCTGTCAGCAGTTATTAGAGCCAGAATTTGCGCTTGGCTTGCTGCTTCCTGAAGACCACGCACCTATTAATGACCGCGGCGCTGCCCTCATCAACTGGGTGCAGGGTTTCATGCTTGGTTTCGGTTTACATCAGCAGGACCTTGTGCAGTGTTCTGACGATGTTAAAGAAGCCCTTGAAGACTTCTCAGATATCTCTCGTATGGAAGAGCCAATGGATGCTGATGAAGAATCTGAAAAAGCGCTCTTTGAAGTAGAAGAATACGTGAAAATCTCAGCTATTTTATGCTTCAGTGAACTTGGTCAATCACTTCTTGATGATCAACAAGACACGCCATCCGTACACTAGTACTTAGGGAAAGTTAAAAGTAGCAGCTGTTTAAGCGGCTCACTTCACAGTGAATTAGTTAGGGTTTTCTAGTTTATGATTAGCGCTCAAGAGTTTATTGCCAGACAAGACAGGCTATTGGCGCAGTGCCAACCAAATAGTGTATGTATAGTACCTGCCGCTGGACTGGTAACGCGAAGCCGAGATACCGAGTATACCTTTAGGCAAGACAGCGACTTTTGGTACCTGACAGGGTTTGAAGAGCCTGATGCATGGTTAATACTGTCTAATCATCCTCGCTACGGCGAGAGCTATCGCGCAATGGTGGTTCAGGAAAAAGACAAGAGTGCTGAAATTTGGCACGGTAAACGCCTTGGTGCTGAGACTGCGCTCTCTCGCTTTAGCCTAGATGAAGCGTTTGAAACACATGAATTAGAAGAAGCTTTGTTGGCGTCCATTCAAGGGCAAGACAATGTTTACTTCGCTTTAGGTCATAACCAAAGTCACGACCGATTATTTACTGAAGCTTTAAATACTTTGCGTGAAGCGCCAAAAGAATCATTAGCGCCTTGCGCGGTACACGATTTACGCCCCCAACTGCATGAAATGCGACTGTTTAAGTCTGCCTGTGAAGTGGCAATGATGAAAGCGGCAGGTGAAATCAGTGCACGGGCTCACAAACGTGCTATGCAGTTTGCTTCTCCTGGCTGTTTTGAATATCAACTAGAAGCTGAAATTCACCATGAGTTTGCTATGGCTGGCGCACGTTCTCCAGCGTACAGCACGATTGTAGGAAGCGGAGATAACGCCTGTATTTTGCATTATACGCAAAATAACGCGCAGGTTAGTGACGGTGATTTGATCTTGATCGACGCAGGCGCAGAATATCAAGGCTATGCTGCAGACATTACCCGAACATTTCCTGTAAGTGGTAAGTTTAGTCACGCTCAGCGAGAAATTTACAGTGTGGTATTAAAAGCGCAAAAAAGTGTATTGGACATGCTGGCGCCCGGTGTCACGCTTTCTGAAGCAATGCTGCACAGCGCGGAGATTATTACTGAAGGTTTAGTTGACCTTGGTGTTTTAGAAGGTAGTGTGGCAGAAAACCTTGAAAATGAAAGCTGGCGACAGTTTTATATGCACGGGTTAGGTCACTTCTTAGGGCTTGATGTGCACGACGTAGGTAACTATAAAATCAATGGTCAAGATCGCCCATTGAAACCCGGAATGGCTATAACGGTAGAGCCAGGTATTTACATCAGTCAAGACAGCGCAGCACCTGAAAAGTACAAGGGGATAGGCGTACGCATTGAAGATGATGTAGTCATCACTGCATCGGGTGTAGAGGTCCTAACATCTGATGTACCTAAAGAGATTGACGAAATCGAATCACTAATGGCGAAAAGCTAAAAGAACAAAAAAGCGCTAAAATTAAAGCGATGGGAAGACAAATATAGTGGAATCGGCAGCGGTTGATGTAGTTATTATCGGTGGTGGTATTGTAGGAACAGTGCTTGCGAAAGCACTTTCAGAAAACATATCTTTCGAAAATTCCGAGGGTGAGAACAGCGGGTTAAGCGTTGCGCTCATTGACGCTGCAGACCCTAACGAAACAAACCCCACCCTTAACGAGTTTAACCCGTTTACCGATACTCGAGTTATTGCGCTAGCACGACGTACCGTTAACGAATTAGCCGATGTAGGTTTAAGCCTTAACGATTTAGCCAAGCAGCACAACGGCGAACTGCCTCCAAAAATAAAGCAGATAGAAGTTAGCGATAAGGGCCACCTCGGCCTTTTAAATCTGCACAGCCAAGATTATCACATCGACGCGTTTGGCCAGGTGGTAAGTTTAAGCGCGCTAACGCGCCTTGCTGCAAATGCGAGTACTGCTTATCAGCACATAGCGCCAGCAAAAGTAACCAGTGTTAAGCAGCACCGCGACCATGTAGACGTATTGCTAGATAGTGGAGATGTACTAACCGCTAAGCTGCTGATACTTGCGGATGGTGGGCGCTCAGGTTTAGCTGAGCGTGTGGGTATTGCCAAAACCGTCTGTGATTATCATCAAACCGCCATTGTATTTAACGTACATACGCAAATGCCTCATGAAAACAAAGCGTACGAACGCTTTACTGATTCTGGCCCCCTTGCTTTTCTACCTTTCGATAGTGAAATCAACAGCATAAAGGCGAATGGCAATGGTTTTTCAGTGGTGTGGACGCTAGAAACTCAAGCCGCTGAAGCACTTATGGAATTGGACAAAGCGTCGTTTATTAATGCGCTTCAACGAGCCTTCGGTTATCGCCAAGGCAAAATACTAAGAGTGAGTGATACCGCTAGCTATCCTTTGGCGCTTACTAAAGCCCAGCAAGTTACCAGCCACCGAACGGTAGTGGTGGGGAACGCTGCGCAGGCGCTACACCCTATAGCAGGGCAGGGATTCAATTTGGGCCTACGCGATTTGAGTGCTCTAATTTATGTGCTGAAAAGTGCGGTATCTAAGCATTCTATCTCGCAAGTTTTGAAACAAGAAAGCAATCAAAAAGCGCTAGTAGAAGGTGGTGCTGATCACTTCGACGTTGGGGCATTTAATATCGTTCAGCGCTATGCTAATGAGCGTAAGAAAGACCGAGATAACACGATTGCGCTTACCGATACCTTAGTGCGAACCTTTTCTAACCAGTACTTTCCTACCGTTATAGGCCGAAACGTTTCCTTACTTGCATTAAGTATGATGCCGCAAGCGAAGAAAACCTTCGTAAAGCACACAACAGGTTATGGCGTAACACCACACGGAAATAGAGATAACAATGCAGCATGTTGATATAGCAATTGTAGGCGGTGGAATTGTAGGGTTAACCCTAGCCGCAGCGCTAAAAGACAGTGAACTAAATGTGGCGATTATTGATAAATCGCCCTGCTATCATGTGCTTGCAGATAGGCCAACAGCACGTGTTAGCGCAATCAATCAGGCTAATATTAAAGCGCTGCAACAGTTTGATGTGTGGCCTCATTTACAGCAAGACCGCGCCAACCCTTATACAGCAATGCATGTGTGGGACAA
>JAXHTT010000144.1:0-9540 GCA_034190055.1 Pseudomonadota bacterium
ATAATTTTTACGGGAATAAAAGTGAGAAGTTTTTGGCGGCTTTTAATGAAAAAAGCTGACATAAAGCCAGCTTTTTAATCGATATTTAAAATATCAGAAATCTGCTACAAATCGACAGATTTACTCTTCTTCTTTGTATTTTTCAGCTGTCTCTTTGATAAGCGGCTGAAGTTCGTTTTGCTGGAACATTTCAATAATAATATCGCAACCACCAACAAGCTCACCTTCTACCCATAGCTGTGGGAATGTAGGCCAGTTTGCGTATTTAGGCAGTTCAGCACGAATATCAGGGTTTTGTAGAATATCTACATAAGCAAATGGTTCGCCACATGACATCAACGCTTGTGATGCTTGTGAAGAAAAGCCACAGCTAGGTAGTTTAGGAGAACCTTTCATATACAACAAAATTGGGTTTTCTTCGATTTGCTGCTTGATTCTATCTAGCGTTGATTGATTTTCAGTATTATCCATTTGATTCCTCTGAGCACAAAAGTGTATTCCCTTTAAGATGGGAATGCATGAATGATTTATCAAGGCAAAGGGTATCATAAAATCCTTTTTAATTACCCATTACTGAATTGATCTTTTAGTACGCTCTATCCCTATCTACCTGTATATCTACCAACGCTATATTTCCACAAAATAGATTTTGAAAAAAAATTCACAATTTTGTCATTGAGTTATAAGACTTTATCCCCACATTTGGGATATGCTTTAGCGTCTAAAGTGATATAGTCAGCTAAGCGTTGACCGGCACTTATTGAACAGGCGAAGATAAGTGTGCTTTAGACTACAATACTAAACCAACATGGAGACCGTCATGGCTTTTGAACTACCAGCATTACCATACGAACAAAATGCACTAGAACCGCATATTTCTGCTGAAACGCTTGAGTACCATTATGGCAAGCACCACGCTACTTATGTAACTAAGCTTAACGGCCTAGTTGAAGGTACTGACATGGAAAACAAAAGCCTAGAAGAAATCATCAAATCTTCTGAAGGCGGTGTTTTCAATAACGCAGCGCAAGTTTGGAACCACACGTTCTACTGGCACTGCCTTAGCCCAAATGGCGGCGGCGAGCCTACTGGCGCACTAGCTGATGCGATTAACGCAAAATGGGGTTCATTTGCAGACTTCCAAGCAGCGTTTAACGACAAAGCAGTTAACAACTTCGGTTCTAGCTGGACATGGCTAGTTAAAACTGCAGACGGTAGCCTAGATATCGTTAATACTAGCAATGCAGAAACCCCTATTTCTGGCGACGACTTAACGCCAGTACTTACTGTTGACCTTTGGGAACACGCTTACTATATCGATTACCGTAACGCGCGTCCTAAGTACCTAGAAAACTTCTGGGCTCTAGTTAACTGGGAATTCGCAAGCAAAAACTTTGCGTAAGCCTTACGCTTTTCTGTAGTACACATTCAGTACTACATAGCGTTAAAAAATACGAATAAAAATGCCCCGCTCTTTAGCGGGGCTTTTGTTTATGTAAAAGCTTCACTAAGAGACACTAAATAAGAGACACTAAATTCTTATTAAAGTTGCATTTTTCATTAGACGAAAAGATTAAAAACTATACACAATAATTACTATCCTTTTCCCAAATACCTACTAAGCTGAAATTACGGGGTTCCGTATTTAAGGGGTATTCATGGGTATTTTTGAACACTATCAAAGTCGCTATGAAGAGCGAAAACAGGAAGAGTTCACCATAGGGGAGTTCCTTGAAATTTGTAAGGAAGATCAAAGTGCTTATGCAAACGCTGCAGAACGTTTGTTACAAGCCATCGGTGAGCCAGAACTAATCGACACTGCCAACGACCCGGCGCTAAGCCGCATTTTCTCTAACCGCGTCATTTCTCGTTATCCAGCTTTTTCAGAATTCTATGGCATGGAAGAGGCTATCGAACAAATCGTCTCTTACCTCAAACATGCCGCACAGGGTCTCGAGGAGAAGAAACAAATTCTTTATTTACTCGGCCCCGTTGGCGGCGGAAAATCGTCTCTGGCCGAAAGACTCAAAGAGCTAATGCAGCATGTACCTATTTACATGCTTAAAGGCTCACCGGTAAATGATCATCCATTCTGTCTATTCGACGTCAAAGAGGATGGCGACATATTAGAAAAAGAATATGGCATTCCTAAGCGCTATCTGAAAACAATCATGTCACCATGGGCTCGCAAACGCCTTCATGAGTTCAATGGTGATATTACCCAGTTCAAAGTGGTTCGGGTTTATCCATCGGTACTTGACCAAGTGGGCATCGCTAAAACCGAACCGGGAGATGAGAACAACCAGGATATTTCGGCTCTTGTAGGTAAGGTGGATATTCGTCGTCTAGAACAATATGCACAAAATGACCCAGACGCTTACAGCTATTCAGGGTCTCTGTGTAAAGCCAACCAAGGCTTGATGGAATTTGTTGAAATGTTTAAAGCGCCAATTAAGGTGCTACATCCATTATTAACCGCAACCCAAGAAGGCAACTATAATCCAACTGAAGGCTTCTCTGCCCTTCCCTTCGACGGGTTGATACTGGCCCACTCGAACGAATCTGAGTGGCAATCCTTTAGAAACAATAAAAACAACGAAGCGTTTTTAGACCGTGTTTATATTGTGAAAGTCCCGTACTGCTTAAGAGTAAGCGAAGAAATTCGCATTTATAAAAAATTACTCGATAGCAGTGAGCTTAGTGGCGCTCCCTGTGCACCTGACACTTTGGAGTGCTTAGCGCAGTTTACCGTGCTATCCCGTTTAAAAGAGCCAGAAAACTCCAGCATGTTTTCGAAAATGCGGGTCTATGATGGAGAAAGCTTAAAAGACACCGACCCGAAAGCGAAGTCTTATCAGGAGTACAGAGATTACGCCGGTGTCGACGAAGGGATGGAGGGTTTATCCACCCGCTTTGCGTTTAAGATCCTTTCTCGCGTGTTTAATTTCGATCATCAAGAAGTGGCAGCGAATCCAGTTCATTTATTTTATGTATTGGAGCGTCAAATTGAACGGGAACAGTTCCCTCAAGAAACCGCTGATAAGTATTTGGAGTTCTTGAAAGGCTATCTAATTCCCCGTTATGTGGAATTCATTGGCAAGGAAATTCAAACCGCCTATTTAGAGTCATATTCTGAATACGGGCAAAACCTATTTGACCGCTATGTGACTTATGCCGATTTTTGGATCCAAGACCAAGAGTATCGCGACCCAGAAACTGGGCAACTGTTTGACAGAGCATCGCTTAATGCTGAGTTAGAAAAGACAGAAAAGCCCGCTGGGATAAGCAATCCTAAAGATTTCCGCAACGAAATCGTTAACTTTGTTTTGCGTGCTCGTGCGAATAACGGCGGCAAAAACCCTGCATGGACAAGTTATGAGAAGCTTCGCACCGTCATTGAGAAGAAGATGTTCTCAAACACGGAAGATTTACTGCCCGTTATTTCCTTTAACACCAAAGGCTCAGCAGAAGAGCAGAAAAAGCACGACGACTTTGTAAATCGTATGACCGAAAAAGGCTATACGCAAAAACAAGTTCGCTTGCTTTGTGAATGGTACCTACGCGTACGAAAAGCGTCATAGCCTTAAGGCTAGAAGCTTCTAGAACGTATAGGGTACTAAAGCGTGCGTTAAGCGCGCTTTAGTACCGGTACTTGTGGTTCACAACAACTCAAGCAGGTGTGTATGGCGCATTTCATAGACCGAAGGTTAAACAGTAAAGGCAAGAGTACGGTAAACCGCCAGCGCTTTATCAAGCGTTACAAACAGCAGATAAAACGTGCTGTATCTGATGCAGTGGGCAAACGTTCTGTTACCGACTTAGATTCTGGCGAGCAAATTAGCATTCCAGCCAGAGATATTTCTGAACCTATTTTTCATACCGGGCGAGGTGGCAGTAGAGATATTGTCCATCCAGGCAACGACCAATTCACCGCAGGAGATAAAATTGACAGACCGCCAGGTGGCGGTGGTAAAGGCGCAGGTGAAGGAGACGCTAGCAATGAAGGTGAAGGGCAAGACGAGTTCGTCTTTTCAATATCCAAAGACGAATATTTAGACTTACTATTTGAAGATTTAGCGCTTCCGAATTTAAAGAAAAATCAGTTCGATAAAGTCACCCAATTTGAAACCTACCGCGCGGGTTATCAGACCGACGGCGTACCAAGTAACCTTGATATTGTTCGCTCACTCAAAGGTTCTGTAGCAAGGCGTATTGCCCTAAGCGGAAGTGATAGAAAGAAACTCAAAGAACTTGAAGAAAAACTGGTACTGCTTGTAGAAGATAAGCATGACAATACGCTAGCTATTAATGCACTAAAAGAAGAAATAGAGGCACTTAAAGATAAAATTGCCCGAGTGCCTTTTATCGACACCTTTGATTTGCGCTTTAAAAATTATGACAAGCGCCCGCTTCCCTCAAGTAAAGCGGTAATGTTTTGTTTAATGGATGTGTCTGGCTCTATGGACCAGGCCACTAAAGAAATGGCAAAACGCTTCTATATTTTGCTTTATTTATTTTTAAGTCGCACTTACGAAAACGTAGATGTGGTATACATTCGCCACCACACACAGGCTAAAGAAGTGGACGAGCAGGAGTTTTTCTATTCACAAGAAACTGGCGGCACCATTGTTTCTAGTGCCTTGAAGCTAATGGACGAGGTAGTTCGCGAGCGCTACAGCGATGGCGACTGGAATATCTATGCAGCACAAGCGTCAGATGGTGATAATTGGGCTGATGACTCGCCGCAGTGCCGTGACTTGCTTACCGCTAAACTGCTACCCGCAACCCGTTACTATGCCTATATCGAGATAACCGAGAGGCAGCACCAAAGTTTGTGGCGAGAATATGAGAAAGTGGCCGCCACTCATGACAATTTTGTATGTAAGCACATACAAACCCAGGCCGACATCTATCCTGTGTTCAGAGAGCTATTCAAACGCTCTGAGCAAGATGCGCAGCAAGGAGCCTAATATGACAACCGACGCTATCGCAACAGAAAACAGCAAGGCTAAATCATCAAAACGACATTTGCTAAGCGATGGGCCCGACTGGACATTTCCGCTTATCGAAGAGTATGAGCAACACATCGATCGCATCGCTAAAAAGTTTAAGCTAGACACCTACCCTAATCAAATTGAGGTTATTACCGCCGAGCAAATGATGGATGCCTACGCCAGCATAGGTATGCCGCTAAACTATACCCATTGGAGCTTTGGCAAAAAATTTATTCAAACCGAGCAACAATACCGTCGCGGGCAAATGGGCTTGGCTTACGAAATTGTTATCAATTCTGACCCCTGCATTGCGTATTTAATGGAAGAGAACACCATTACCATGCAGGCCCTGGTGATGGCCCATGCTTGCTACGGGCACAATTCGTTTTTCAAAGGTAATTACTTATTTAAAACCTGGACTGACGCTAGCTCTATAATCGATTATCTTGTCTTTGCTAAAAACTACATTGCTAAATGCGAACAGAAGTACGGTTATGACGAGGTCGAAAATATGCTCGATTCGTGTCATGCTCTAATGAATTATGGCGTTGACCGATACAAACGGCCGCAGAAAATTTCGCTACAAGAAGAGAAGAACAGACAAGAAGAGCGCGAAGCCTACCTTCAATCGCAAGTGAATGAGCTGTGGCGCACCTTACCCGATAGCCCGCACAGCAAACACAAAGAAAAAATTCGCTTTCCCCAAGAGCCACAAGAAAACCTGCTCTATTTTATTGAAAAAAACGCCCCATTACTTGAACCGTGGCAGCGGGAAATTGTGCGTATTGTACGCAAAGTTTCACAGTATTTTTATCCGCAGAAACAAACCCAGGTGATGAACGAAGGGTGGGCTTGTTTTTGGCACTACCATATCCTCAATGAGATGTATGATGAGGGCCTGGTCAGCGACCGCTTTATGATGGAGTTTTTACACAGCCATTCAAGCGTCGTAATGCAGCCTGAGTATAATAGCCCTTACTACTCCGGCATTAATCCATATGCACTTGGCTTTTCCATGTTCATGGATATTAAACGGGTATGTCAGTCGCCTACTGAGGAAGACTATAAATATTTGCCCAGTATTGCGGGTAAGGACTGGCTGGAAACCGTGCATTTCGCTATGCAAAATTTTAAAGACGAGAGCTTTATCAGTCAGTTTTTATCGCCAAAAGTGATTCGAGATTTTAAATTATTCGCTCTTGAAGATGATTCCGCTAAACCTTTTATTGCAGTCAGTGCTATCCACGATGAAAGGGGTTATCAAATTATTAAAGAGAAGCTTTCCGCCCAATACAATTTGAGTAATTTAGAGCCCAACATTCAGGTGCATAATGTGGATGTGCGTGGGGACCGGTCATTGACTCTGCGCTATATTCCACAGCGGGGTATACCGCTTGGTGAATCTAAAGATGAAGTCATGCGTCACTTGCACAGGCTATGGAAATTCGACGTACGCTTAGAGCAAGACAATGGGGATAGTGGCGTTGAAGTGATATCGGAGTGTAAACGCGCACCGCAGGGATAGGCCTGCGGTACGCCCTCAGAAAAAGGCATTAAGCTGCTTGCGCGCGTTCCATTTCTTTTCGTGAACACAATAGTAATGACAGCGCGCCAATTGCGTCAAACACCGCTGCAGTGACGAAAGTCTCGTAAGCGTTAGTGCCCTGCTGCCATTGCTGCCCCGCCATGTAATTACCCAATGCGCCACCCAGTCCAAAAGCTAAACTAATGTACACTGCTTGCCCTCGGCTGTGATACGCCTTAGGTAAAAACTGGTGGATAAAGTGTACCGATACCGCATGGGTTAACCCAAAGCTTAATGCATGAATAAGCTGACTTAATACGATCACCATAAAGCTGTCAGCAAATGCCGCCATCACATACCAACGTAACCCTGTGAGCGCGATACTTAAGAATAATAAATTCCACACACCAAATTGACTAATAAGCCTGCGGGCAACCAAAAATATCCCCACTTCGGCAAGTACCCCTAGCGCTATAAAGATGCCGGTCTGTTGTCCGCTGTAGTCAAGGTCTCGCATGTAAAGGGCAAAAAAGCCGTAATACGCGCCGAAGCTAATTTGCAGACAGGCAGAAGCGAAGATAAAAATAGCAAAAGGTTTTTGCTTAGCGTACTTCCAAATACTGCCCGCCGTAGACGATTCAGGCGCTGCTTCTTTCGGCGCGCGTATCAACAAGGTACTTATAAATAAAAGTGCAAGTACACCAACACTGGCATGCACAGGAGTATCAGTAGAAAAAATATCTAGGGCCTTACCCACACCTACCGTTAAACAGATAAATCCAACACTTCCCCATAGCCTTATTTGCCCATAGGTAGCCTTGGTTTTCGCCACTGTGTTCATAGTGATGACTTCAAGCTGAGGCAATACCGCTGTCCAAAACATCATCATAAGGCCGAACGCCAGCGTAAGCCCCCAGAAACTGGTGAAGTAAAAGACAGAACTAAAAGTCAGCACTGTAAGAAAGCAGCCTAAACGCATGACGCCTATAGCGTTTCCTGTTTTATCAGCAACGCCTGCCCACAAGCCAGGGCCTAAAATACGCTCTAGGGTAATGACAGCAAATAGCTCACCAATTTCGGCAGAAGAAAAGCCCCGCCCATCGAGAAAGATCCCCAAATATGGAACAAGTACGCCAAGTTGTCCGAAATAAAGCCAGTAGGTAATAGCAAGGATAAAGAGCGCAGTTTTGCTACTTTTGGCGCCTGGAACAGCGCTTTTGGCGTGGGTTAGACCATTAGATGACAATTCACATCTCCATATGCAAAAACGCCACTAGCGCAAAACGGGTAGTGGCGAATAGTGAGAACATTTAGCGCAATACAACCTTGTTATTGAGCGTTTTACTCCATCGCGTAGATGATACGATTAAGCTTAGTTGTAATTAAAAAGCGCTATGCCTGACCCGCAATCGGCTTAGTGGTTGATAGCACGCCCGCATTTTGCGCACGGTGGCGCAGCAGATGATCCATCAATACCAGCGCAAGCATGGCTTCAGCAATGGGTACAGCACGGATACCTACGCACGGGTCGTGACGTCCTTTGGTGACTATATCAATCTCTTCATTGTCTTTATTGATAGTTTTACCCGGTACAGAAATGCTCGAGGTCGGCTTAAGTGCCATATGCACTTCTATATCTTGACCGGTAGAAATGCCGCCTAATACACCACCTGCGTGGTTTGAAGAGAAACCTTCTGGCGTTAGTGTATCGCGATGTTCACTACCTTTTTGGTTTATAACGTCAAAGCCATCGCCAATTTCAACGCCTTTCACTGCGTTAATCCCCATCATAGCGTGGGCGATTTCAGCATCCAGCCTATCAAAGACTGGCTCGCCTAGGCCCACAGGGACATTTTTAGCTACAACCGACACTTTTGCGCCAATGCTGTCGCCAGATTTTTTAAGATCACGCATGTATTCGTCCAATGCATCTAACTTAGACTCATCTGGGCAGAAAAATGGGTTGGTGTTGGTGACGCTGTGGTCCACCTTATCAACGGTAACAGGGCCAAGCTGAGACAAATAACCCAACACCTCGATACCATGCACTTCTTTTAAGTACTTCTTCGCAATACCGCCAGCGGCTACGCGAATAGCTGTTTCGCGGGCTGATGAACGTCCACCACCGCGATAGTCACGACTACCGTATTTTTGATCATAGGTATAGTCAGCATGACCTGGACGAAAGCGGTCTTTGATATTGCCGTAATCTTGGCTTCGCTGATCTTTATTTTTAATCAACAAACCAATGCTAGTGCCGGTTGTTTTGCCTTCAAATACGCCAGATAAAATTTGTACTTCGTCGTCTTCTCTTCGCGCTGTGGTATAGCGTGAAGTGCCTGGTTTACGTCTGTCTAAATCCACCTGAAGATCGTCTTCTGTGATCTCAAGTCCTGGAGGGCAACCGTCTACTACACCGCCAATTGCAATGCCGTGGCTTTCACCAAACGTGGTTACAGTGAAAAGTTTTCCGAAGCTGTTACCTGACATAATTAACTATTAATCCTTACTACTAAAATACTGTACGAGTGTGTCTTTGCGCACGGCAAAAATACCTGAACCACCATTTTCAAACTCTAACCAAATGACTTCTAAGCCAGGAAACCTTTCGCTCATGTGCACTTCACTGTTGCCTACTTCTACGAACAGCCAACCACCATCATTAAGGTAAGCTGGCGCACTTTTGAGCATAATGTCCACAAGGTCTAAACCGTCGTCACCTGCGGCAAGGGCAAGTTCAGGCTCGTGGTGATACTCTTCGGGTAAGTCAGCCATATCCTCTGCGTCAACGTAAGGTGGGTTAGACACGATAAGATCGTATTTCTGCCCTTCTAAACTTGAAAACAGATCTGACTGGATTGGATACACACGGTGGCTTAGACCATGCTCCTGAATATTAATGTCAGCCACTTCCAAAGCATCTGTGCTGATATCTACCGCGTCTACCTGCGCCTCTGGGTATGCATGAGCAAGCGCAATAGCGATACACGCGCCGCCTGTGCACATGTCGAGAATAGTATT
>JAXHTT010000145.1:0-9444 GCA_034190055.1 Pseudomonadota bacterium
GCCAACGATAAACGCAATAAAGCCGATAATGGTTGCGCCTCCTGGATTTTGGAAACTGCAGGCTACAGAAAGCAAAAACATAGATAACAAATAGGAAGGCAGAGCTTTGACAGGCTGACTTATCGCTTTGATGTACAAAACAATAAAGCTAAAGTATCCCAAGCCTTGAATTACCCATACCTCGATGGGAAGAGGACGGGAAATGATAAGAGGAACAAAGAAGAACAGCGAAAAAAACAAGCTTCCATGGGACCAACGTTTTTTTCGCCCGCTGCCCAACAGCGGCATAACTGGCGTGGCATCTTTGTCGTCTACATGGTTTGTAGATTCACCTACATTCGCAGTACCTTCATCTAAATGCCTTGCAGGTACTGCGTCGACGTTATTTTGCGTGCTGTTATGGCTGCGCATAGTGAGTACTTCTTCCTTACTGAAATACAACAGCTGACTTGCTAGTGATAAGCAGAGTGCCGGAGATAATTAACATAATACCCAGCACGGCATAAATGTCGAAAGTTTGTTTCCAAAACACCACCGAAGCAGCGGTGATAAGTGCGATACCCATACCTGACCATATCGCATAGGCAACGCCTATTCCCATGTTTTTTAAGACCATGGCAAAAAGCATCCCTGACACGGTATAGAAAAATATTGCGCCGTATCCGAACGCCCATTTCTCCCATCCGTTCGACATTTTAAGCAGCATGGTAGCCGTAACTTCAGTGATAATTGCAACCGCTAAAAGTAAGTAAGTCATCGTTTATTCCTTGTTATTAAAGTGAAATTAGTGAGATTTGAGTGTTTGAAATCGACGCTCAAGAGTGATGAGCGACACAATGTAAACTGCGACAATTACCGCCGAAATTGCTTCTACTCGTGCTTCTGGAAACAAGTACCAAGCTACAACAATGCCGAAGGTTCTAGCGATAGTGTGAAAATAGCCAACCCAATGCTCTATAGCCCACGATAAAGGCATCCACATTAGTCCAGCAAGAATGCCGATACTTAACGGCACAGTTGTGTGGTCAATGGCGGCAACCGGAAGGGCGATGGCAAAGACTAGTAGACTCATAAACATACCAACAAAGAAAAGGCGGTCGAAGCTGTTCTTTACTGCGCTTTTCGCAAAGAACCTTTCACCAGTAAGGTAAGACAAGCCAGCGCCTAGGTAGAAAATTGCCCCTGTGCCAATATAAAGCATCCAGGTAATAGTGAGCTCAGATACAAAGGGAGCACTAATTCCAAGTAAGGCCCAAACAAACGTGCCCGCAAGCGGCATGGCAATAAATCTGTTCTTTTTGAAGTCTTCGCGCTGTTGTTCTAGTGAAAGAGGGGAATTCTGAATACTGACTGTAGAAGCGTGGTCTAATATATGTTCCATGTGCTTTACCTAATGTTGTAACGTCGATAGGTAAAGTATGTAAAAGTATATCAGATTGCGTTAGTCACAAACGTCATCAATAGCATGTGACATTTGTCACCAGATTTACGAACTATGGGTTTGGGCTAGCTTTGTCGTGCTTTCTTTGCTTTGCGTTTGTTTAACACAGAGTCACCATCTTCTTTCGAAAGCATTAAACTGTCGTAAATACTCACTAGCGCCAAAGTCCCCATAAATAGCATGGATAAGGTGAAGGTTTGTAGATTTGGCGTGTCGGGGCTTTGTCCAAGAATGAAGGCTGCAGCAGCAATTGCAAGCGCTGATAAGGTAATACCAAGGCCGCGATTCATCTGCATTAGAATAGCGCCTAGCGTATTTGCATCTCGCATTTTATTAGGCGGTACGTCGGCAAAAGCAATAGTATTTATTAAAGTTAAGTGCATTGAGCGAGTCATGCCGTTAGCAAACAATATAGCGGCAATGGTAAACGACGACGTGGTGTGATTTATCATAGCTAGCGCGACAAAACCAAGAGCGATGAGCACGCCGTTCACTACAAGTACGCGTTTGAAACCAAACGTATTCATGATCCACGTTGTTGCGGGCTTTATCGCCAAGTTTCCTGCAAAAAGCCACAGCAAAAGGGAACCAGCCTCTACAGGCGAGTAACCTAGCCCTAGCTGAAGCATAAGGGGCACGAGAAAAGGCGCACTTCCTAGTGCCACTCGCACAACAGAGCCGCCGTAAACTGAGAGTCTGAAAGTTTTATGCTGCATGGCATCAAAGGAAAATAATGGGTTTTTAGCTTTTTTGACATGCCGTATTGCAAAAGTCATGAGTACTATGCCAATGGCAATGACGCCAAGTGACTGAAGAAGTTTATCGCTAGTGCTGGCAAGAAACTCAATGCCAGCCATAAATAGCGCAAAGCCGACGCCGGTAAGTAAAAAACCTTTAACGTCGAATTTACCCACATCGCCTTTGGTATTTCTTAAGAGGTAGAGAGAGGCGGTGATTGCGATAATGCCCAGCGGGATATTCATATAAAAAATCCACTGCCAGCTAAAGTGGGTTGCTATGTAGCCCCCAAGCACTGGGCCTAATAGGGGGGCACTTAATGCAGGCCAAGTGATAATGGCGACGGTTTTTACTAGTTTTTCTTTGGGTAAATCCCGCAATACCACTAACCTTCCAACCGGCACCATCATAGCGCCGCCTAAACCTTGAAGAATGCGAGATAAGGTAAATTCGAATAAGCTGGTACTTAAGCCGCACAGGACCGAGGCGAAAGTGAAAACGGCAATTGCCGCTATAAATATAGTTCGAGCACCAAACTTGTCAGCAGCGTAGCCGCTCAAAGGAATAAAAAGCGTAACGGCCACTAGGTAGGCCGACACGCCAATAGAAAGGTGCGCTGCCGGTACATTGAAATCGCCAGCAATAACAGGCAGCGCGGTAGTAATCACCGTAGCGTCCAGAATTTCCATAAAGAGTGCCCCTGCTACCAAAAGGGCAGTGGCAAGCTCTCTATTGAACAATTTCAAAGGCTCTAACGACGCGAGCTACACCCGTAATATTTCGAGCAATATCCACCGCTGCTGTAGCTTCAAGGTTAGTTAATCGGCCCATTAAAAACACTTCTGAGTCTTGCACAACCACTTTAACTTGAAGAGCCGGAACTCGCTCATCTGCCACAATTTTCGTGCGTACTTTTGACGCTAGCCACAAGTCGTTGGCTTGTGTGCCAGCACCTATCGGTTCGCCAATGCGTATTTGGTTGTGAATTTTCTTAATGTAGCCAACTTCCTGAGCACGGCTAACGGCCTCCTCTACAAGACCTTGATTGGGGGCTTGGCCGGTGAGCAACGCAACACCGTTATAAACATCGACCTGAAGGTTAGCTTGCTCTTTAAGGGCATCGCTTTTCGACCATTGATAAGACACCGCTGCATCGGCATTTTGATCGTCAAGTTGAGTACCCACGGTGCGTCGGTCATTTGCAACCTTTGCTGCCATTGCACCCGCTGCGCCAACAGCCACTACACAACCTTGTAAAATTAAAATCAGCGCTAATACAGAGCCCAGTAGACCAAAGTTCTTAATTTGTTTACTCATAGTTAATTTAATCAGTCTTCGCCATGATCTGCAGGAAATAAGCTGTCGTCAATGCACTCACACAGGTTGTGGATCACTAGCAGGTGTACTTCCTGAATACGCGCTGTGCGGTTAGATGGAACGCGAATTTCTACGTCATGCTCACTTAAAAAACCAGCCATTTCGCCGCCGTCTTTACCGGTAAGCGCGACAATAGTCATATCGCGCGACAATGCAGCTTCCATTGCTGCGATAACATTACGTGAATTGCCGCTAGTGGAAATAGCGAGAAGTATGTCGCCAGGCTGGCCTAATGCACGTACCTGTTTGGCAAATATTTCGTCGTAGCTGTAGTCATTAGCGATAGACGTAATGGTCGACGTGTCTGTGCTCAATGCAATCGCAGGCAGGCTAGGGCGGTCGCGTTCGTATCGGTTTAACATTTCTGATGAAAAGTGCTGTGCATCGCCTGCAGAGCCACCATTACCACAGCTCAGTACTTTATTGCCTCTTATTAAGGCTTCAACCATCATGTACGCCGCTTTTTCAATATATTCCGGCAATATTTCCGATGCTGCAATTTTTGTCTGAATGCTCTCGGTAAAGTTCGCTTTTATCTGTTCAATCATCTGTCATCTCTTTGTTTTTAACTGCCTACTGATCTTTTTTAGTGGTTGTAGCACTAAGTGACAACGCATGGCTAAACGTAATGATCAGTATCTGAGAAATATTTGCTTATGCTTTGCAATATTAATATCAAATACCAGGTGGCATTAACCTTTACTACAATGCCAAGGTATTATTTATTGAAGCGAGCGAAAGAACTCAACTAAGTTTTTTGCTTCATCTTCAACTTTAAAGTTCTTTACAACGTGCTCACGACCGGCTTTGCCCATTTCTTCAAGTTTATCCATATCCGCCAGAAGTAAATCTATCTTTTCTATGACAGCTTGCTGGTCTTTGATAGGTACTATATATCCGTCAATACCAGGTCTAACGATATCTTCCCATGCGCCCGCTTGTGTTGCTAGTACAGCCGCACCTGCGCTCATGGCTTCAGGTACGGTTAAACCAAAACCTTCGTTGTCGCTAAGTGCACTCACTAGGGACAGTGCACTGAATATGCTAGGAATCTGTTCGAAGGGCAACTCACCCGTGAAAATGATGCGATCAGTTAAACCTGCTTCAGACACCTTTTCTTTGAGTTGATTTACAAAGGCTTGGTTGCTTGGCGAAATGGCGCCCACCACCACCGCATTCACGTCAGGGTATTTAGGTAATATTTTGATGCAGGCCTCCACAAAAAGGTGAACGCCTTTTTGCTCTCTTACTCTACCTAAAATTCCTATTCCGTATTTTCCACCGTAACCGAGCGACTGCCAAGCTTTTTGCTTGTTTTCTGCTGGCGTGTATTTGTCAATCTGCACACCGTGGAGATTAATTTTGGCAGGCGGTTTGTCTAAGTACTGTGCGGAACGGTTACTCATCGCAATAATTGCGTCCATCCTATTGCTTAACCACACCGTGGAAGCAGAACGCTTTCGCTGAGCTGCCGAGCTAAATACGAGCTTTATTTTTGCGCGAAAAATGTATTTCAGCAGCACTCCCTGAATCATTTCGTCAACACGGCGTGCGTGAAAAATACGCCACTTACCATTGCTAAGCGGGCGTCGACACATTTTAACAACTTCCCAGAATGTTATTGTCATCGAAGGGTCTGAGACAAAATGTTTACCCATGATCCGTAAATTAATCATGTGTCTTTGTATCGACGTCACTTGTAGCATGGTAGACGTTACACCAGAAAAATTGGCGCTAGAGTTACCAACTATTAATTCTATTTCTTGGTTATCAAGGTTACAGGGCGACATCTTGTTGTTGGGGTGACTCATTATTTGTAGGAACCTAAGACACTTTCGTCAAATAGGAGAAAGCTTGTAAAACTAAGATAAAACAAATGGCATAGCTCTTACTTAAAGACCTTGCCATTTATTCTTAAACGCGTTCACATCCAACACTTATATTCTTCCATTTAAGCGAACATAAACTATAAAACTATATGTGAGAGCCTCTAACCAATGTTCTTTAGCCACTGAAGATTGCTTCCATCTATGGCAACAACGTCTACTCTTAAGGGCGTAGATGCTGGATTAAGGCTATTATCTAACAAATAGAAACCAAACGCAGCATGAATTCGGTTTAGCTTTTTGGCAGTGACAAACTCTAAAGCACTGCCAAAACGATTCTGCTTCCGGTATTTGACTTCAATACACACAATAGTATTGCCGTCTTGCATTACAATATCTAACTCACCACGTCGCGTACGGTAGTTTCTACACAGAAGCCTAAGACCTTGTTCCTCAAGATATTGACAGGCTTTGTCTTCTGCTGCATTCCCTTGCAGTGTTGACATAATTTTACTCCGAAAGCATTTGAACTTTTTCGTTACGAATCATAGCTTGAGGCTGCTGGCGAATGACTTCGCCTTTCTCATTAAGTGAAAGGGTTCCGGTTAATCCTTCATGTGAAAGGTACTTAAGCGTGTTAAGCATGCCTAGCTGTGGAAGTAGCTGGTAGGCATCAAAGCCAAACGCAAACAAACGTTTTTGCATGGTATTTTGATTTTGCCAAGCCTGCTCGACCTCTTGCTGAAGAGGTTGCCAACTGTGTGAAGGCATTAACCATGGCATATCGATAAAATGCACATTTTGCAAATCACGCCATTGGTTTTTTCCACTGTCGTAATCCATCGAGCGAGATGTAGCATACACAGGAACCTGCTTACCGTCGTATGGGTTCAAGCTTGCCTCAATTATTGGGTTTAGCAGCTCTGTATCTTGCGGAGACGCAAACGCGACTATGGCATCAATGTCTCGCCTGCTACGCGGCATGTTGTACACTTCATCGTTGGTCATGTACTCAATTTGATTAATGCGATCATTACTTTGCGCAACGTCAAGTGCTCGGGTAATACCCTCGCGAAGCGAGTTACTGTCGTTAAAGGTAACCGAGGTTATGTTAGTGCGGCGCTTATTCTCTTTGTCATTAAGTGCTCTCCAGTACGTCTTAAATGTGGAGTCCATTCGCTTATATAAACTGCTTTGAGCCGCAATAACGATAGGTGCACGGTAGCCTTTATTAAAGATATATTCAGCAAGCTGCTCGGCTTCATCTTCTGGGGCAAGACCGAAATAGTTCAACGAAGTGGCTAGATCCAGTGAATGCAACTCTCCTTGGGTCTTTGTATCCGTCAGTATGCTTCCCACCGAATCAGTGCCACTATCTAGCGTAGAATTTGATGATGTCGTTAATCTACTCTTGGTCGGCGGTTCGTTTGCATTTACTTGGTCTATCAGTTCTTCTGGACGATTCAATGCTAGTACGTTCACCCCAACAGGCAAGCTGGGGAGCAAATTCTCAACGGTATCTTTCAGAAGCGGCCCGACGATAAATTTGGAGTCGCCAATTTCATCAAGGAGGTGCTGCGTATCAACGCCGTTTGTATCGATAAAACGAAGGCGCGGCAGCAAGTGCTCATCTTGGCGTTTTTCAACATCAGTGTAATAGGCCGACATTATCCCATTTTTTACTACTTGCCCCGTACGCGCTAAGCGACCAGAAAGCGGCAGCAATACTGCAATATCATTAGCGCCAGCGTCGGTAAGCTGTGTTGCTTTAAGCACATTGGCAGGCAAGGTCGTTTCTAAAATGTGGCCGCGATAAACTTTCTGAAAATTTTGAAGCTCTCTTGCCAATGTTGCGGGCGATGAAGCATTCGCTTCAGTCAACTCGCGAAGCGTGATGAATGGTGAAAGGGAGGGATATGCTTTTCCTACTTTTGAGAGCCTTTCTGTCGGTATGGAAGTGAGCCATTGCCACACCTGCTGTACTTTATCTGCGTCTGGTAAATTGGTTTGTAGTACGCTATTGGCTGCTGCCGCAAAATTACCTTGCTGTGAGTACAGCTGAGTTTGAAGTTCTGCTTTTTGAAATGCAGTTTCACCTGTACCCATTACTCCGTCTAGCATTGCCAGCAATTCATCTGCTGACGCATCAGGCATTCCTGCATAGGCTTTGGTAACTAAAAGGGAATAGTACGAGTGGTTGCGTTCTGACACACCATCTTCTTTAACTTCAAACAACACCTGCTGCGCTAATACAGGTTGTTGGTTTTGAAGGTATAAGTCAGCAGCTTGCAGTAATAAGCTATTACGCTGTTCTTTATCGCGGGTGCGTTCCCATACCTTCTTAGCTTCTAGAAGTTTGTGCTCAGGCGTGACATTCTCTTCAACCTGGGTGGTTTCAATTGGAGTCGGTTGCACTACCGCAGGTTTCGACTGCGTTTTTGGCGTGCTCCCACAACCCGATAATACCAATAGCGAAGCAATGGCTGATAGCGTGAAGATTTTTCCAGATTGTCCGATATGACGCACAGTTTCATTCCTTTTACATCGTTATAGGTCAAGTTTATCTTAACCAGTGTGAAAATCTACGCTTGCCAGCATAATCTGGACTAATGGCGTGATACACTTATCGCATAACCTTTCAATTTAACGTAAGACTTAACCACTGTTATGACAGACACTGCCACTCTATATATTGTTCCTACGCCTATTGGCAACTTAGATGACATCAGTGCTAGAGCAATTCGCGTATTAAGTGAAGTTAACTGGATTGCTGCTGAGGACACCCGTCATAGCGCGCGACTTCTACAGCACTTTAGTATTGGAACTAAAACCCTTTCACTTCACGAATATAACGAAGATAAGCGCACAGCTATGCTCTGCGAACGTTTGAAAGGTGGTGAATCTGTTGCTTTGATAAGTGATGCGGGCACACCACTTATCAGCGATCCTGGTTTTGTTTTAGTGCGTAAATGCCGTGAGCAAGGTATTCCAGTTAGTGCTTTGCCGGGGCCATGTGCAGCAATTACTGCATTAAGCGCGTCAGGACTGCCTACAGATAAATTCACATTTGAAGGCTTTTTGCCGGTTAAAACCCAAGCGCGTGAAGGCGTATTATCAGCGCTATTAGATAGAACTTTTACCACGGTTTACTATGAAGCGCCTCGTCGAATTCTAGACACGGTTACTGACATTCAGCGTGTATTAGGCGAACGTCATATTGTTGTGGCTAAAGAGTTGACTAAAACCTTTGAAACCTATGTAAGTGGTAGCGCACAAGACGTCATTGATTATCTTACTACTGATGCTGCACATCAAAAAGGCGAATTTGTTGTAATGATAGGTCCTGCAAAGGTGAATGAACAGGCGATACCTAGTGAAGCAATGTCGTTGTTAAACGCACTATGCGAACACATCCCGCTTAAGAAAGCAGCGGCTGTTGTGGCGAGCCATTACGACTTGAAAAAGAACGCGCTTTATCAGGCTGGGCTTGATGCAAAAGCGTAATTTGCGTTAAGAAAGATTGATCTTAAGCGTCATCGGCGAAATACAAAGTATTTTCTATGGCAGTCCAAGATAAAGAGACTGGTTACTAAAGGAGACGCAGATGACAAAGACACTTAAGATCACCATGTCTGATGGCAAATGGCTGGTAGATATATTCTCTCAGGCGAATGACTCTGGCGTTTACGATTTAATTCATCCAAATGATGTGACAGAAGTTTCATTAAACGAGGGTGAGATGTACGGCTTTCGCTACAGCTTGCAGGGGAAGCCAGGCACAACCTTTAAAATAGAACTCGGTGATGACGTTCTAGCCGAAGGAGAGATCGACAAATCTGAAGCTACTTCGGGTAGTGGTGTGGTTTAACATACTTCTAAAACAAGAAAACCCGCGTAGAGCGGGTTTTCAGAACTGGCGGCCTGTTTTAAGACAAACGACCTTTAAAGTCTTCGTAGGTGAATTCGCGAACCAGCTCAAAGTCGCCGTTAGAACGTAGAATGCCGATAGCAGGATGTTCTACACCGTTGAAGAAAGTGGTTTTTACCATGGTGTAATGCATC
>JAXHTT010000146.1:0-9350 GCA_034190055.1 Pseudomonadota bacterium
TAGGAACCATTTTAGAACAACCATTGGTGTTCGGTATTAAAGGTTTGCGTGATCGCGCAATTTTAGAGACATTTTTTGCTACGGGTATTAGACGCGGTGAATTAGTTAAGCTGAATATTGATGACATTGACTTTAATAGCAAGTTGGTACGTGTTCATGGGAAAGGTAAAAAAGAACGTTTAGTGCCAATCAGTGTCCGTGGCTGTGAATGGTTAGCATTTTATATTGGAAAAGTACGTCCAATGTTCGCTTTCATAGGCTCTGGTAAATCACTATTCCTAGCTAATAATGGCAAACGCTTTGTACCGGGTAAGCTATCTGATATGGCATCACAGTATGTGAAATTAGCGGGATTTGACCGTTCTGGCGCTTGTCACTTGTACCGCCACAACACAGCAACG
This sequence comes from Pseudomonadota bacterium, assembly GCA_034190055.1. Classification (GTDB taxonomy): domain Bacteria; phylum Pseudomonadota; class Gammaproteobacteria; order Enterobacterales; family Alteromonadaceae; genus Alteromonas. Next base: position 402 of record JAXHTT010000146.1, read on the forward strand.
ACAATGTTAGATAATGGCGCTGACCTTCGCCACATCCAAGAAATTCTAGGTCATGCCAGCATACTCACCACACAGTTATACACCCATGTTAGCCGTAAGAAGTTATCTGAGGTATATGAAGCAACTCACCCGTCTGCTGAAGGTGGTAGTGGGTTGTTTTAGTTTGCCATAACAAACTGAGCATTCAATTTCCTAAGCAATTCAAATGTATTGATATAGCTAACGCCAAATTGCTTGCAAATATTGGGGATTTTTATCTTCTTACTGTTGGGGGGCACTAATGCTTCATGTGTCACGACTGTTGCGTCCGTTGTAGAAGCTTTTGCGATTATCCAAGGATCGGCTTTACTTAAAAAATTTGCGATATCTGCTTGAGATTTATCTGTGAGAGAAACTACATGGTTAGCTATTTCAGTAAACATATCTTGAGTGGTTTTGTCAGCCACAGGTAAGAAATGAGGTTTGTGGGCTTTAGCCCACTTCGATAATTCATCATTAGAATCAGTGAGTTCGAGATAAACATTGTCTACGCTCATAACTTGTCCAGCTTGAAATTGCCTTTCTAGCCAATCCCAAAACGCAGGACAAAAATTCATGTCGTAATAAAGATTTTTTGCTTGTATATAGGTATTAGAGTCCATTAAATAATTCAAAAATCATATCCCTTAGCAAACTTATTAATTTTATCCGGCTTTATCCCAAGTAGCTGCCCAGCATCCCTAAGTAAAACTTTACCACTGAGTGTTTCAGACAAAACTGCTCTAGCTAACCTTTCGCTTGTTTGACTTTTTAGAGTTACATAATAGCTAGGGCCTGTTCCTTTTCGTTCTCTTTCGTCATATTGCTTTTTGAGAAATTGAATAAAGCGATGATATTCATTTTGAGAAATGAACCCGAACGTTAACGCTCTTCGCGCTAAAACCCATTGACTTACATGGAAGTGAGATTCTAAGCCCGCTAAATTGTATTTCCAGTCTTCTAGTTGTTGCCAATGACTTTTGAACTCTTCTCCGGGGACTAAAAACTCTGCTGCTACTGCATTGCAAAGAACTTCTTCTTTACGATGTGTAGAATCAGAACCGTCAGAAACGCCACTTTGTCCAATCCATATGTGAGCTAATTCATGAATTAAAGTGAACAATCGTGCAACAGGAGCATCTGCTAAGTTAATAAAGATCACTGGTGCGATTTCATCAGCAATGGCGAAACCTCTAAACTCATTAACAAATAAAGGCTTTGTGTGATGTCCCAAATTACTTTGGCGAATTATAAGGACACCAATATCCTCAATCTTTTTGATAAGATCTTTGTGGTAATCTTCCCAATTTCCCCTAGTAGGATGAGGCGGAACACCAAGCTCATTTCTCATATCATTGACAATATCAATTGCATTAGAGTTGATATTGAAGCGACCGACAAAACTCAATGGCTCAGTTCCTTGGTCGGTCAAATATTCTTTATACCAAGCTTGTTTAGTGAGAGTATTTTGCACAACCTTGTATAACTCAGCGCTTGGCTTTCTTAGAGGTTCACCATCAACGGTTCGCAAATCTGGAATTGGAAGCTTATCTTCAGGCTGCTCGCGAAGAAATAAATAACCAAAGGGGACATATGTTTTTTCGGCTAATTCCATAGCTTTGCGCATGGTAATAGGTTTTTCACCGTTTTCCCAAGCACTTACCTTTTCTTCTGTAGTTTGGAGTTTTGTGGCAAGCATACCCAAAGAAAGGTCGGCACGTTCTCGTGCCCACCTTATCAAATTTGGATTAACTTGTGCGTATGCTGTTGCCATCTAAAGTCCTTTTCTTCTATCTCATCTTAATCATAAAGAATTTAAGATAAAAGAGGTTTGTAAAAATTTCAGTTAGTATTGGAACTAGGGTTCTATCTATTATTATATAAAAGTTGTTTTGCTTGATCACTTGTTAGATTGATTTGAGGCATCATTGTTCAATTGTTGGCTGTAAATTTATGGGATCGTAGTTCGTACTAATTTATATGCAGGCACGATACTATGATCCAGTAATCGGGCGGTTTTATTCGAATGATCCTATGGATGCACAAGCACATCTTGCAAAGTTAAACATTCATGGATTCAATCGTTATGCATATGCAAACAACAACCCTTACCGATTTACTGACCCAGATGGTAAAGAATCAATTGATTTAAGCTCGTTAATATCCAGCGTGAATCCGCTCCCTCAGCAAGTACCAAAATCTCTTGTTGGACAAGAAGCAACGTCTAAATCATTTGAAGGAGTCGCAAAAGGGGTCGCAGATTCTCTAGGAGGTAAGGAGATGTTCGAGAGTGTAGTTGAAGTAGGTGCAATACCTACTCCCCCTTTTCAAGCGTCAGCGGTTGTCTCGGCGGTAGTTCTAGCAACGGTTTATGATGACCCCAAAGCAGCAGCGAGTGCCGTTGCTGGCAAAGCCGCTGGACTCGGAGCAGCAGCGAAAGGAGTTGGTGAGACAGGACAAACTTTGATAGAAGAAACTGCATCAGCATTAACGGAAATTGTTATAGATGCTGGTTCAGAAGAATTGGAACAACAATGAATCGACAAACTAGGGTAACTTATATTATCTGCGGATTGATTTTTGTGGTCCTTTCAGTTTACGGCTTGGAAAAAGGATTCATCGCACTTAAAGGGATTAGGATTGAAAGTGATGAACCTTTTTATTTTCCTATCCTTCTTTCCAAGTTAATTATTGGTGTGTTTTTTGTCATGTATGGTGCTTTAGGAAACCATAAAAAATAATGAGCATCGAATTGTGATAGCACAGACGTGTTCTGCGCTATCACGACGTGCTTATCTCAATTTTGCAAGTGATCTGTGGGGCCATTGATGGGTAAGGTGCAAAGAGCGTGTATGACAATTTTAGAACAAGGGCATAAAAAGAATGGTATTAAATGATTTACAAGCCAATGCTTAGCTGTTTTAGTGTAGGCATCTAATCTGTGCAGCTATGATAAGTATTAGTAGTAAATAGTTGGCATTTTGCTTTGTGTGAAAAGTGCGGATTCGATAATGCAAAATCATTTTCAACAGTGAGAGTCTCGTAGTTAAAAGTTCTAATCTCCTCAAATGGTGGCAAAGATTAACAGCAATGGACAGTAAGACTCCAAACTACAAAGAATATAGCCTAAGTGAGCTAGAAGACGCGTTAGTGCATATCGACAAAAAGCAGTTCCCTGAACGAACACAACTCTTGCTCCAAGAAATAGACTTCAGAGCACAAAAACAAGAAACGCAGGTCCTTTCGCCCAAACCGGAGTTCAAAGAGCATCTACACCGCAATCTAATAATTCATTATTGGCGAGGACAGGTTTCTTTGCCAATGAGTTTTTGGGTCATTGGCATTATAGTCAGCTTGTTTGTAGTGGGGCTTAGCAATGTCTCCCGTTTTTGGATTGAGGAGGCATCAAATGTAGCCCAATTAGGTATCTCTATCTTGCTGCTTTACGCGATAATTATTGTGTTGCTAGTTTGGTATTACGTTGGAGTTTACCGTTCGGCGACATTCCACCCTCGTAGAGGAGGCTCCCAAGAGTGGGCGGTCATTGCAAAAATAATGGTGCTTGTGGGGATAATTAGCTTCTCCTATCAAATGTATGTCAGTGGAATACCAATAGTGAATGGTGCTTTTCAGATAGTCATTGGCGTTAAACAACACCCTGATACACACTTTAGAGTTCTAAACGATGGAAAAGACTTAGAACTGATGGGAGGAATCGAAGTTGGCTCAGAAATACTGCTTGAAGAGCAATTAGTACAAAACCCTGACTTAGAAATAGTCCACCTACATAGTAGTGGAGGCAGAATTCTTGCTGCAAAGCGAATGATGAAACTCATACGCAAATACGGCTTGGATACATACGTTAAAACTCAGTGTGCATCAGCTTGCACACTCTTATTTTTAGCGGGCAATAACAGATTGTTGAGTATCAACGGAAAACTGAAGTTTCACGCGCCTTCAATTGGAAGTGCCTCAGGTCATGAAATAACTGAGTTGGCAGAAGAACTAAAAAAAGCGTACTTAGATGAGGGGCTGCCGAAGTGGTTTGTCAACGAAGCTATGAACACTCCGAGCAGTAGTTTTTGGACGCCGACGAACGAAGAGTTAATTAAAGCAAATGTTATAGACAGGGTTGTAAATCCAGAAAAGTTTGCCTCAAGTGGGTTGGGAAAAGAGTCAGAAATAACCGCAGAAAGCATTGAATCAGGACTTCTTACACATGATTATATGACTGCAATGAAGGAGCATGATCCCGAAGGATATAAGCAAGCTTTGGAAATACATCTGCAAGGTATGAAGAGTGGCAAACCAACAGAGAAAATCACTAAACAATTTGTAGACTTGTTGTATAACTATAGACTTCCGGCCTATCTAGCGAGCGCCAGTAACGAGGCATTGGTAGAATACTGGAATGCGCAAGTAGTCCACATGGAGGAATTGAAAGAACAGTATCCCTTAGCATGTGCTTCTTTTGTTTTTCCAAATACGATTCCTAAAGAGAATAGGTATGGAAACGAAGGCGGTATCTCGTCAGAGACGCAGGCATTAGAAAGCAAAGCGATAGCGCATTTAATTCGTACATATCGAAACCAGCACGGCAACTTAGACAAAGAAATGCAGCAGTCCCTTATTCAAGAGGTTGTGGAAAAAATTAGAGAGCAATCAGAAGACTATTTTAACGTAATAGTATCAGCCAAAGATTTTGTTAATCAACCCGATCTAATGTGCTCAGCTTCAATAGCATTAAACAAAGCGTTTTTGTCGTTTGATGTCGATACGAGTGGCCAATTACTGAGAAGTATTCAATAATTAAAACCTATGACATATCGTTGATGCTCCAGAATTTCCAGCCTTGAATCCAACTCCAAAGCCTCGCACTCGCGGGGCTTTGTTTGTGCTTAAAGGTTTTTTATCTGCTTTTTAGGAAAAACAAGCCGATAAGCATAATCACGATTTTTTAATTATCATCTAGTTCAATACCATACCTCTTGCCACAAGGCATTAATCTTTTTTTTAAAACAGGAGATTTTGTGAAAAAAGTTGTAATCATAGAAGGTATATTAGTTTTAATAACAGGTGTAGCGCTCGTTTTTATTAAGTTGGCTAGCGGTGGGTCTAAAGCGGTTGGTGATATTGTACACTCAGTAGAAACAGACCCATATGTTGTATATCCACTGTTTATTTTTTTAGGGCTTTCTGTACTAATTAGGGCTATCAGAAAGAACTTTGGTGTTTCTGTATATCGCATAAAAAGTCACATGCAGTTTGTAGAAGAAGTTTTTGAAGGAGTAGGAGCAGGACTACTAAGCATCTATCGTCTTGCAGTCGGTGTTGCTATAAGCGTCCCTCCGATTTGGTACTTCTTAGAAAATGATACATTTGATCTCCGGCAAGCTGTTGTAATAGAAGTAATCGGTATTATTTTCTTCTGTGGGCTATGTCTCCTTTCCTTTATTAGTCAAAAGGGAAAATAGCGAATTGAATCCAAAGCCTCGCACTCTGAAGTGACCCCCAATAGTTGGACATTCCAATTACTGGGGGTCTTTTTATGTCTAAATACACTAGGGAATTCAAGTTAAAAGTCGCTGAATTAGCGAACACACTTGGCTCTCGTTCACTTTCAAAGCAATTCAACGTCAGCTCACGGCAGATTAGATATTGGTGTTTAGTTTTCCGCCTGCATGATAAGCAAGCTTTTTTGCATCAACAGAAGCCTTATACACTAGAATCTAGGCTTGTTATGATTCAACGAATGTTGCGAGAAGGATGGTCGTTAACCTACACCAGTGCCTTTTTCGATTTATCCTCTCCCGGCATATTATCTGAATGGTTTTCTTCTTATAATTCGGGAAAGTTAACTCGCCTAAATTTAAGAAGAAAGAAAGTGCCAAAGTCCGCCAAAGCTAAAAATTCAAAAGAAATGACTGAGAAAGAGTTGCGAGAAGAACTCGAATACCTCAGAGCGGAGAATGCTGTTTTAAAAAAGTGGAATGCCTTGGCTCAAGAAAAACAAACCGCGAAAAAGCAAAAGTAGTGGGTGAGCTTAAGGCTGAGTTTAAATTGTCGCACTTACTAAGGGCCAGTGGCCTGCCTAAAAGTGTTTACTATTATCACGTCAATAAAGGCGATAATAGTGACAAATATGATGCGCTGAAGCGGCAAATTGAATCTATATTCCACGACCACAAAGGACGATATGGTTACAGGCGTATAACGTCAACACTGCGCCGTACAGGAATGCTAGTTAACCACAAAACGATTCAACGTTTAATGCAAGAATTGTCATTAAAGTCGGTAGTCCGACCAAAGCGTTATAAGTCATTCAGAGGTGCAGTGAGTAAACATATCGATAATGTGCTCAACAGAGACTTTATCGCAGCAAAACCGAATCAAAAATGGGTGACTGATATCACTGAGTTCAAAGTGGCTAATCGGCGTGTGTATCTGTCGCCAATCATTGATTTGTTTAATCAGGAAGTTATTAGCTACGAGATCGGAACATCACCGAGATTAAACCTAGTCACTGATCCCCTAAAAAGAGCAATTGAAAAGTTAGAATGGTATGAGCGACCGCTAATTCATTCAGATCAAGGTTGGCAATATCAACATCAAATGACTAGAAAAGTGCTTGCTGAGAGTAACCTCGAACAAAGTATGTCACGGAAAGGAAACTGCTTAGACAATGCTGTTGCAGAAAACTTCTTTGGAATATTGAAGTCGGAAATGTACCACGGTTATAAATACAACAGTGTTGCCGAATTAGTAAACGCTATTAAAGAATATATAGAATATTACAATCACAAACGAATTAAGCTGAAACTAAAAGGCCTGAGTCCGATTGAGTATCGAAATCAGGCCTTGGTAGCCGCTTAGAAGTGAGTCCAACTTTACGGGGTCACTTCAACTCGCGGGGCTTTGCTTTTCTGGCTTGAAGGTAGGGTAACGCTTCAGTCTTGAAAGGCAAAATCTGGCTGGTGATTAAAATACGTCACTTATTCTCATTAAAATTAGCCGCTTTTTGATGAGAATAGCCCTGACTGCATAGTTGCCCCCAATTGAATCCAACCCCATCGCCTCGCACTCGCGGGGCTTTGTTTTTCTGGCCTTTCGGTTGGGCTTAAACTCCGTCTGTAAAGGAAAGTCTAGCAGGTGATTAGAATACAACGCTTATTTTCATCAAAATTGGCCGCTTTTTGATTAGAATAACGTGAAGGCTTTTGACCCCAATTGAATCCAACCTCTTCGCCTCGCACTCGCGGGGCTTTTTTTGCTGCTTTGCAGCTCATAAGCATGAAAGACAAAGGTCTAGGTGGTGAGAAGTATATGGCGCTTATTCTCTTCAAAGTTTCCCTACTTCGATGAAAATTGGCTCAGCTCTACCTGCTCATTTATCGAATAATTTCTTTGCGATTCCTTTATCGTATTCTGGAGCACGCGGTTCTATGCTATCTAAAGCCTCCATTCCAGTCCTCTCACCTGATTCGAATGACTCCATTCCATCAAAGAACGAGGCCACATGCTCTTCAGTTGGTGCAAGATTTTCGATAAGCGACAGTAAAGTATCTTCAGAAAACGCATAGAAAGATTTCGAACCTGCAACTTTCAACTTGATGATTTTGTTGGACTTAGCAATCATCTTCGGCAAATCTTGAAATACTGCCGAATAGTCAAATTCGCCCTCTATGAAGGTAGATATGTCGATGCTTTTAGAATCAGACATTTTTGTTCCTAACTTAACCCTTACACTTGACCTCGACAAATTTAATGACTCATAGGAGGACTGCTCTTGTCCAAGGCACGATGCTATTGTAATTGAAGATTGATCAGACTTAGTGTTACTGACGGCCACTATGTATAACAAGCACTTTATTCGAGCTGAGTCATAGCAAAACGCGCATGGAAGTCACTGAAACCTTGTGTCAGATGACACAGCCGAATATAGCTACGGCAGATCAATTGCCAAAAAGCATTGTGCGTTTCTAGCAACCAACATAAATTGACCTCATTTCGCAGCCTGATAACGCTATCTAGCCCTTGCTTTAAATATTTATAAGCTAGGGATTTAGATGTTATGGGTCCCGGATTACCATGTGCAGGTATCAGACTTAAGCCGAACCAGAGCGTTGAGATGATACAACCTTTAAAACTTAGATATTGCCTACAAGACTGTATGATTATGTCTTCATTTGTTTGCCTTAATATTATTGGCCAGCAACTTATCCACGCAGTAGCGGTGTGAGAAGGCGGTTCCATCAGCAGGCGCTCAATTTCTTGATTAAGCCTTTTCTTTAACGTATCGGGTATAAGCTTACTCAAGTTGATATCATATGAATCGCTTGTTAGCTTCGAACTTCTGTTAAACGTAGGATTGTCGCAGCTATTGTAGTGCAGAATTTTAACTACCAGCATCTGCTTAGAATCACACTCAGTCAACAACGGAGGCTCTTCAAACTGGTTAATCTCTAGCATGCTCAGTTGATTTGAAGTGCATCGATAACCACAATGTTTATCAAAGAAAATTTTCGTTTCCTCATGATAAACCGTCAGGCATCCAGATGAAAAAGCTGAGCCAATAGGTAAAATTTCGCAACTGTCACGGGTTACAACACCCAAAAGGCGCTTTTCTTCGGGTAAATTGTTGAGTGAGGACTTAATAGCTACAAGCGTTGCGTCGTCAAGTGTTATTGTTCGATTCAGTTGAGACGTATTCATAATTCACCCTGCTTTTTGTCCAAATAAAAAGTCTCAAATAGATTGATATCTTCCATATATTGATACCTCTTTTCGGTCTTTCGTGAATTACAATTGCTGCTAATTAAGTTAGGTATTTCCCTATGAATTTACCAAGAATATTTCGAAGCAAAGTTAGGCAGTAAGATGAAAATAAAGTATTTCACACCTTGGTGTGTTATTCTTATCCTCCCCATAATA
>JAXHTT010000147.1:0-9303 GCA_034190055.1 Pseudomonadota bacterium
TGCTCACCACTGCGCCTTCAAGCGTTTCGTGGTAAAGGCCTAAACGCTCTATCACACTGTGAATAGCTTTAAGCATGGGACCTGCGACATCATCCGCATAAATTTGATCCCCCGTCATCAATAAAAGGTCGGGAAAGTCCTCACCCTTTTCGAACGCATTCTTATGTAAAACGTCAACCTGCGCCAGCGCATCATCTTCGTGGAAGTGAGGCTTGCGGCAAGAGCCATGCAAAATAGTTTCGGGTGTTTCGGTGTAGTGAAAGCTTGGCGAAGATTGACCATCGTAAAGTATTGCGCGCTGTTCTTTTTCCCAATTGGCTTGGGCAGACAAATCGTCAAATAACAGTTGATAGCTAATTCGCACTCTGTCTTTAAAAGTGTCAGCGGCGTAAAAAGAGATTAGGTGGATGAAAGCATAAGAGCCTACGCGTACAGTTTCACTCTGACACTCACCCGCTATTGTATGATCACAAGACGATAGTTTCAGCGATGGTGCTTCGGCGTTACTGGTGACTACCCATATATGGCTTTCATTAGGCGTCACTTTTCTAACTATTGGCCCTGCTATGACTTGGGGCAAGTGCTGCGTAGGAATGACTCTCTCCTTCAATACTCGATTTGTAAGATATAACCTTACTCTTTTTTGTGCATAAACGGTATGCTCGATATACTCCCTTACAATTTTTTCAGTTTTAGCTTTTACTCTCGCTCTAGTGAGTCGAGAGGGGACTTCATATTATGCTTAAATATTTAACTGCCACCGTTTTAACCGCGATGCTGGTCACCGCATGCAGCGAGCCCAAAGATGTCATTATTAGCCCAGAACCCACCGATTTGACAGAAACAACGGTAGGGAAGTGGATCCTCGATGAAGATGGAAAAGTGATGTTTGACCCTCAAACATCAGGGCTTGTGGTGCTAGACGGACAGCTAGTAACCATTGCTGATGCAAGCGCGGATGTTACGCAGCAGTTGAAGTTACATACTATTTCGCCTGAAACGGCAAGGCTAAGCGCGTCTAGTAAGCGCTTTTCATTTTCAAGAGCTGTGCGCCGAAGCTGCTTTTATGGCTACTTGAGCGAGCAACCAGATTTAGAAGCGTTAGCGGTAGACCCTAGAGATTCTAGTGTCATCTACACCGTCACAGAAGACGCTACCCGTACAGGCGCCTTAAGCCCGCGCTGTGAAACCAAATACGAAGATACAGGCTCTACAGACTACCCAACCTTGTTGGTTAAACTAACGCGACAGGACAATGGCGCTGTTGAAATGTCAGATGTACGTCCACTTCAGTTTCCGAAAGAGTTCGAAGTAGGTAACTTCCCCAACGATGGCATTGAAGGCCTCACTATGGCTGACGACGGCACTTTGTATTTGGCATTAGAAAAAGACAAAGCGGGACAGCCAAGGATCTTTACATTGTCTGTCGATAAAGACTTTTTCTCATCGAGCGATTTTGCAACCGTGAGCGAACCAGACCTTCAGCTTCCTTCGTTTACCTCGGGTAATCACCCCATAAATGGCTTGGCTTTATATACGTACTCAACAGGCGCATCATATTTATTTGGCGCCGCAAGAAACGACAATGAATTATGGGTAATTGATACCTCTGGTAGCAAGCCAACAAAGCGTATTCCCATTATTTTTGATGTTGCCAGTGACCAGAGTTGTGAACAGTACACAATGGATAATTCGTCAATGGAAGGCTTAGTCACTATTGATAGTACGCTATGGATTATCAACGATCCGTGGGAGAAGAATTACATGAAAAACGCGACTTGTGAGGCACATAAGCCGCGTTATGAAGATTTAGCACCGTTACTGTTTCCGATAGAAATCAATGACGTTTGGTTTGATTAGCGTCTATCTACTCGCGATGTCCTTAAAACCGAAAAAGGGTTGCTACCAAGCAACCCTTTCGTTTTTAGCCAACCTATAAACGCCGCTAAAAAAGCTGACTTTACCTATGCATCGCTACGAAGGCGAGAAGCAAAAGTCTTTTTGAATTTTGCAAGCTTAGGTGCAACCACCATAGCGCAATACTGGTTCTGCGGATTGTTTTTGAAATAATCCTGATGGTAGTCTTCGGCGTCATAGTAGTTATTCACGGCTACTATTTCAGTGACTACCGGGTCGGGCCAAATTTCTTCTTCTGTGATTTGTGCAATAATTTTTTCAGCTTCCGCTTTTTGAGCATCGTCGTGATAGAAGATTGCACTGCGATACTGTGTACCCACATCATTACCCTGTCTGTTTAGCTGAGTAGGATCGTGAAGCGCGAAAAAAATCTCTAGAATTTCACGGTAGCTGATGTTGTCTGCATCAAACGTTACTTGTACCACTTCTGCATGACCAGTGCTTCCCGTACATACCTCTTCATAGGTTGGATCGGCTTTTTCACCTCCAGCATAACCAGAAATAGCTTTTTCTACACCTTCAACAGTGTTAAACGCAGATTCGATACACCAAAAGCATCCGCCTGCTAAAGTGGCCACTTGTAAATTTGCCATAATAAAACCTCTCTTAATCTTTGCTTGTAGTGTGGGTGTCAGTAGGTCACAACACAAGTCATCCAAGCGTGTTTTTTTATCGTATAAACGAATATTAAATAAGAATAATGTGCGACGGCTTAAAACGGTTTTAAACTGGCCGCGACAAGAGTGCTGATAGTGCACGGCAAACGCGATGTATTTTTTGTTTTTCCATGTTTGCATGGGCGAAATCGTCTTTTTAGCGATAAGCGTCTTATTTAGCATAGGTAGGTAGAAGTGATTATTTTTTACGATGGTTATTGCCCCTTGTGCATAGCCGAAATGCGTCATCTACGCAAAAGAGACCAACATAACAAACTCACCTTGGTCGACATTCAGGCCCCTGATTTTGCAAGTCGTTATCCAGACATGGATTGGCATGCGCTTAATGCCAGGATTCACGGGCTTCGCGAGGACGGTACTCTAATTACCGGACTTGATGTTACCCATGAAGCGTGGAAGGCAGTAGGTATGGGCTGGATTTATGCTCCGCTTCGCTGGCCAGTCATTCGTTATGCCGCGGATGCTTTCTACAATGTATTCGCAAAACACAGATATACCATTTCTTACTTTTTAACGGGAAAAAAACGCCAGTGTGACCGCTGTGTACCGGGAGAGCCGAATGAAAAATAACGTACTCATAGTTGGCGCATCTGGCGGTATAGCGTCTGCGCTTATTGAACAATATCGCAGTGCAGGCGCAAGGGTGTTTGCAGTAAGTCGTGCAGCTACAAACGAAGAAAACAACTTAGAAAATGTTTCGTATCATCAAATTTCTGAACAGGATGATAAGCATATCAGTGGTTTTGTAAAACAACTCGCTGAGCAAGACGTTGTGTTAAATACGGTAGTAATAACAACCGGTTTTTTGCATAACGAAAGCGAAGGAATTCACCCCGAAAAACGCTTAGAAGATGTCAGCGAGCAAGCTTTAGCCGCTTACTTTGCGACAAATAGCATTATTCCTGCAATGTGGCTCAAGCATTTGGTCAATGTTATGAGTAAAGAAGGGTCGACTCTTGTTTGTTTAAGTGCAAGAGTAGGGAGCATATCAGACAACGGGCTTGGCGGATGGTATGGCTACCGTTCATCGAAAGCCGCGCTCAATATGTTTGTTAAAACTGCCTCGGTAGAGTACAAGCGCAGATTAAAAGACGTCATGCTTGTTTGTTACCACCCAGGTACTGTTGATACTGGACTGTCGAAGCCTTTTCAAAAGAATGTGGCCGCTAAAAAGCTCTTAACCCCGGAATTCACTGCAAAACAACTTATTCACCACCTTTCAGTGCTTGATCGAGACCAAGCTTGCCATTTTATCGACTGGAATGGCGAAGTGGTAACTTGGTGATACGGCCTAACATCGTTTCAGCAAGTTCAACATCAAGACTTTTTATTTCACTGCTGTTACCATGCTATTTTGGGAATGGTGCAGCGTATTGATACGCCCATAGAGGCAGCAATACAACGCGTTGACGCCACACGTGAGTCATAACAACAAACGCCATCCTGATAATAAATAATATCAGTTCGCGCAGCTTGATACCGATGAGTATCAGGCGCAAACAACAAGTACACATTGTGAGTGCAAAAAATTTGCTCTATCAAAAGCTTTTTTGTAGTTCACAATGAGTGATAAGCGAACTGTTATAACAATAACTCAACAAGAGGAAGGGATATGAGCGGGGCCAGAGAACAGTTCGGATCGCGCATAGGTTTTATATTGGCTGCTGCAGGTTCTGCAGTGGGCATTGGTAATTTGGTAGGTTTTCCAGTCGGTGCAGCTAAAAATGGTGGTGGTGCATTTCTGTTAATGTACGCTATCTTCGTTTTTGCCATTTGTTTACCGGTAATGCTGGCAGAAATGTCAGTGGGTCGCCATGCGAAAAAAGACCCGCTGGGCGCATACAGTGCTATCAGTGGCAACGAAAAGAAATGGAAGTTTGCAGGCTGGTTCGCGATTGCCACGCCGTTTATGATTGCCGTTTTCTACATGGTTATTACTGTATGGCTTTTTGGCTATTTATTTGAAGCAGTTAGCGGAAACTTAGACAAACTAGCAGACCCCGCAACCTTTGGGGTATTTATTAATTCAGAGTCTATTTTCGTCTACATGGCTGCTGTTGTTGGTGTGGTTTATCTTATCCTCCAAGGCGGTGTAAAAGAGGGGATAGAAAAAGCGGCGAAGCTGCTTATGCCAGCACTTTTCGTGATGCTTATCGGCCTTGTTATCTTCGTACTAACCCGCGAAAACGCAATGGCTGGTGTTGAGTTTTATATTGTTCCTGATTTTTCAAAAATTACGGCGCAAGTGGTTAATGGCGCATTGTCACAAGCCTTTTTCTCACTGTCGTTGGGTATGGGGATTCTTATTACCTACGGTAGTTACATCGATAAACGTGCGGATGTACCAAGCGCAGCAAAGCTTGTTGCATTAACCGATACCGCAGTGGCTTTTACCGCAGGTTTAATGATTCTTCCTGCCATATTCTCTTTCAACCCAGATATTAACCCTGATGAGTTAAGTGAATCGTCTGTAGGTATGATTTTCACCTATCTGCCTAGTATTTTCTTAGCGCTACAAGACTCCATTGGTTATATGGGCGCTTCTGTCGTCGCTAGCTTGTTCTTCTTGCTAGTTTTCTTTGCGGCCATTACATCGCTAGTGTCAATTTTTGAAGTACCGGTTGCGGCATTGATGGACGAAAAAGGTGTTAGCCGTAAATGGGCCCTTGGTTCCTTGGGTAGCATTATGATTTTATTGGCTATCTTAAGTGCATTGTCGTTCGGTAAAGTTGATATGCTGACGTCATTTATGCACTACGCAGGCGCCGATAAATCGCTGTTTGACGTAATTTACGATGTATTCTACGACACTATTTTGCCGTTAAACGGCCTGCTAATCTGCTTGTTTGTTATTTATCGCTGGAAGAGTGCTAATTTTAATGCTTCTTTGGAAGAAGGCAGCAGCGGCTATAAAGGCAGCTGGTTTGAAAAGTATGTGGATGTTTCGTTGAAAACCTTTATTCCGCTAATTCTACTTGTGATTTTTGTAAACACGGTGGCTGTAAAATACTTTGGTTTAAGCCTTTTCGGTTAATAGGTTCACCACACAAAACTATTCTACTTGCTGTGTGATAGCAGTAAATTCGGATAATAAACGGCAAGCCAGAGGCTTGCCGTTTTCGTTTCTTTTAGCGTATTTGTTCTTAGTTCGTGACTCTTTGGCAACTTATTAACGAGTACACCGCAATGAATTGACAACTGTTTTGGCAAGCAAAGTAAACATATCAGCATAAGTCTTAAAACATGCTATAGGGGTCACCAAAGGTAGGTGTAATGTTAAGCCTGTTCCAACTTTGTGTAGCGTCGATAACCTTGCCGCCAGGCTGAGCTTTTGTATCAGAAAAGTGTGGAGCGTCTATACCCATCGCGTTAGCTGCATCTAGATAATAAATACCGCGCTTAGGGTGAGATAAGCTGCAAAGGTGTATAACGTCGTTTAGCGGCTTGTCGCAAATAGTCGATGTTAACGCAGATACAATGTCGTGCACATGAACAAGATTAATTCGTTTATTTCCAGCATTTAACTGTCTTCCACTTAACGAACGAGCTGGGTGACGATCTGGACCTACCAAACCCGCTAAGCGAATAATACTGATATCAGCTTGGTCTCGCTTAGACAGTAAATGGTTTTCAATAGTCACGTGGGCTTTCGCCGACGCAGTTTGTGGGTTTGTAGCGCTTTGTTCAGTAATGACGTTACTCGTGTCATCCCCATAAACTGATGTGGTACTAATAAAAATAATATGCGCGACGCCTGCGCCTAGTGCAGCATCAATAAGTCGCAGCATATTTTCAGTAAATGATTCGAGGTTGGTGTTTCTTCTACCGGGGGGGATATTTAGTAATAACGTCGCGTTTGGCAGATGGCTACATAGTACTGATGTATCATCGCCCAGTGCATATTCTATAGCGGTGACACCTTGTTCCTTTAACGCAAGGCGCTTCTGTTGGCTTCGAGTAGTGCCAATAATATTGACCTTACCTGACAGTGCGTTGCCTACATAGCCGGCTAACCAGCCATAGCCACTAATTACTACATTCTGAGTCATCGATTAAATTCCCCTTTGTTTAGGGCTTAAGAGTACATCAATCGGGGGGCGGATGTCGTTAATACGCCTACCATTAACTGAAAAAGCTGAAATCTGAAAGAGGTAAAATAGTAAAAAGTTAGATAGCGACTGGTATAAAAACTAAAAACCGACTGGTTTCAGTCGGTTTCAAAGTAAGTGATACAGAAAGGAAAGTAGTTTGTTGTAGCGGGTTTAGTTCGCGAAATTACTCGACTACATTTTCATTTCGTCGTTGTGGCCGTGTTGCTCATGGTGATCTCGGTGGTCAATATCCAGCAGGTTCAAATCATCAAGCCCTGATATAGATGCCTGCATTTTACCTTCCGCATAGTCTGCTTTCTTCAGCACTTTACACAAAGCCTCGCCTTTTTCTTCCAGCGAAGCGGCTTGGCTTTCCAAGCGATATTCTAAATCTTCACCCCAGCGCTCCATCTTTTGTTCAAACTCAGACATATCACCACCTTCCCACAGCATTTGTGTGCCAACCGCGATAAGAATTCGGCCCATAGATTCACTGATCAAAGATTCAATTTGCGTTTCAAACTCTTGCTCCCAGCTCTCGTCAAACCAGCCTGGCTCGTCGAATTTGGTAGAATCTACGCGAATATTGCCCACGTCATCATAAAATGAGGTGTTTAATTTGGTTTCTAGTGAGTTGAACAATTCATTGAAATCATCACCCATTTGGTCACCGCCCAACAGTTCAGTAAACACTTCAGTTACTGCTACGTTGGCAATTTGCAGTCCTTCACTAGCAATGGTAAGAGTCATAGGAATAGCAATATCAATGTTGTTGTAGTATTCACTTACCCAACGTTGCTGTTCTCTGTCTAGCGAAACTGACTCGCCATTAATGGTCATATTGTGTTGAGCATCAATGGTCATTACTGAACCATTGTGCATCTGAACCGTGAGGTCGCCTTGGTAATACTGGATATGGCCATCTAGCTCCATGTCGCAGCTGTTGTTCTGAAAGCTTGTGTCATGCGCGAATGCGTGACCACTTATCAAAGCACTGGTAATGGCAACAGAAAGTAGTAGTTTGTTAGACATTGTTCATTCCTTAATTTACATGTGACGCTTTGACCTTGGTAAATGGGCTCAATGGCTTGTAGAGTCACTGTTAAATAAACACTAGCGTTGTTCGCTGGCATATCTTTAACAGAGCAATGGCCTTGCCAAAATTTAAAGTTCATATTTTTCAGTGGGTTAAGTTTTGAGAGCGGATTTTTAGAGCAATCTTTAATTCACTATTTAGTGAAATTACTAATTAATTAGTAGTTTTGACTAAGATCAATTAATACCAATAGCGATACATTTAAGCCAATCCAAGCATGGTTAAATCTTATTTATTGGTGCATAATACCGCCAATATTTTTAAGGGGTTATCACAATGGCTGATTGGATTAATGCAATTATGTTTGGTGTTGCGCTAATTGCCTTTACGCTAGGGCTAAGCAGCATCGTTATGGGCTTTATGACTGCTAAAGCAGGTGCTGAAGGTATGCAGGAAAAAATCGAGTATGGTTTTTTTGGCGTTACTGGTTTAGTACTTTGCTTACTGATGGCCTACGCACTGGCTTAAGCGAGAAGCATTATGAAAAAACCGGCTATTACAGCCGGTTTTTTTTCGCCCTTAAACAATTAGCCATTGTCAATGCGGCCGTGCACGCTTTCGTCCTGGGCCTCTTTTAGCGCATTATCTTATCTTGGTGTATTGGCACTTTCGTCATCAATACGGTGTTGAGCAGGTTCCTGTCGGGCATCGTTTCCTTCAGAGCTGTTAAACACGCTATGTTCACGATGGGCAAGCAAGGGTAAGTGCCCATCACGTTGATAAGCGCGTAAGTCGAACAGGTCTAGCATGGCCATGACATGGTCAAAAATATCTGCCTGAACTTTCTCGTATTTAACCCAGTCTTTTTGAATACTAAAGCAGTAAATTTCTAAAGGTAAACCCAGCTCATTGGGCGGTAGCTGCCTAACCATAAGGGTCATTTCTTGGTTAATGTCTGGGTGTTTACGTATATAAGCCTCTAAATACGCCCTAAAAGTACCAATGTTGGTAAGGCGACGGTTGTTTAACAGATCCGATTCATCAATAGAATAATCTCTGTGATAGGCACGAAGCTCATTTTTCTTCTTGTCGATATATTCGTTGATATAGCGAATTTTCGAAAAGCGCTCAAGCATATCGTTGTCACAGAGCTTGATAGAGTGCACATCAATATAAATAGCGCGCTTAATTCTGCGTCCACCAGACTCTTGCATACCCCGCCAATTTTTCACCGCTTCTGTGGTAAGGCTATAGGTCGGCAGCGTCGAAATAGTTTTATCCCAGTTTTGTACCTTAACGTTAGTAAGGCCTATTTCGAGTATCTCACCATCTACTTCATACTTAGGCATGGCTATCCAATCGCCCGTATTAAACATGCGGTTGGCGGCTATTTGAATGCCGGCAACAAAGCCTAGAATGGTGTCTCTGAAAATGAGTAGTAAAACAGCTGCAATGGCGGTTAAGCCAGACACAATAAGCAGTGGGCTTCTATCTACAATTAAAGAAATACTAAGCAGTATCGTAATGATCGCGAAGGCAAGTTTGGTTACCTGAATGAAGCCTGTAATAGGGGCGCGCCGGG